>NZ_JADMSV010000039.1:0-29647 GCF_015560935.1 Butyricimonas sp. BSD2780061689_150309_C8 | reverse complement strand
TTTCAATTAAGGTAATTAATCATTCTGGAATTCAAATCGTTATAAAGAATTTACCAACTATTTTTGGCCACATGGCCAAACAGAAAGAGGCTAAGAAGCCTCTTTTCTGTTTATCTTCAAACGGGAATGTATTACATCAAAAATTCAACCACAACTTAAATGCTGTAATCTTTTCCTCGCTAATAATAATCTGTGATTTATAGGGTGGTTTCACGAAAACCACGATTCGACCGTTAAAATAAGGTTCCACATGACTAATAGCTTTCACGCAAAGCAATACTTGTCGATTAGCTCGAAAGAACTGATCTGGGTCCAATTGTTCCACCAACTTATTCAAAGAAAGGTCAACAATATGTTCCTGCCCGGTATAGGTCACCGCAAATGTGATTTTATTCTCGGAATAGAAATAAGCCACGTCACTCACTTCCAACGGACGGAAACGCTCCCCTCCCGCAATGAGAAAGCGAGTACGATAGGCTTTCTCCCGATGCCGGAGACTATCGAGGATAACATCCAAGTAACCGTTTTCCGGAGATGTATTTGCAGCAACTAGTGTTTCATATTTCACGATCGCCTCAAGCAAACGTTTCTCATCCACGGGTTTCAGGATATAGTCTACACTATTTACCGTGAAAGCCCGAATCGCGTACTGATCATAAGCCGTGGTAAAAATAATCACGGAAGAAGGACGAGCAGATGTCAGAAAACTGAACGAATCTCCATCCGATAACTGAATATCCAGAAACAATAAATCCGGATGCGGGTTCTCGGCAAACCATTGCACCGCCTCTTCCACGCTCCCCGGCAAAACCATAACCTCCCAAGCGGGACGCAATCGCCGGAGCATGGAGTGTAGCAAACGGGCTGCCGGCACCTCATCTTCAATAATGGCTACTTTCAAATTATTCATCAGCAAAAGGTATTTTTACTGTAAATGCACCTAATTTATCAACTATTTCTATCTCTTTACCTGTAATCAACTTACAGCGGTTTGCCAGATTCTGAAGCCCGATTCCGGAAGACTGGACATCCTTCCTAGGGTGAACCAAATTACTCACTACCAGAAAATTCTCATCAACCCAAATGGCAATCCTCATCGGATGAGTGGTAGAAATCGAATTATGCTTGATCACGTTCTCCGCCAGTAATTGCAACGTCAGCGGCGGCACCATCCGTTCCCGGCAATCATCCGGCACTTCAATATCGCAGGTAATACAATCTCCCAATCTCACTTTATGCAAAAACAGGAAAGCATCCAGAAAATCTAGTTCATCTCCCAACGTCACAAGAGTCTTATCCTGACATTGCAACACGTAACGATAAACATTCGAAAGATTCCGGGTAAACTCCACGGCATTACGAGGATTATACTCGATCTCGGCAATCAGCGTGTTGAGACTATTAAACAGGAAATGCGGATTCACTTGATTCTGCAAAGCCACGTACCGCGCCGTATTATTCTCTTCCTGCAAAGCCGCAGTATGTTGCTGCAACCGCAACATCTCTCGTATAGCCCTGAAAGCCAGCAACAACCCCAAGATAACTAATTCCACCAACCAAACGAGAACCAGTACAAACTTTCCCCCGCCATAGAAAGTAAAAGGATGCGATGCCCCCGCCAGTAACTTAGCCGAAACCAGTAAACCATAGTTCAGCAAAAAGAACATCAACATCACCAACAGGTAAATCACAACAATCCTCCACCTTCTCCGGATATTCAAAGCGTAGCTCACGTTCAGCCACGAGCTGATACGCATGGTGAAATACCCTAAAATATTGAATGCAAGAATACAGAACAGACAAGCCCCGAAAGAATACAACTCTTCCTGTACCAATGGTGAAAAACCGGAATAACTCACTAACAGGAGATATGAAAATACCCCCAACCCGGAAAACAATCCGGCATACAGCAAAATATCCAGTTTCTTATTCATGTCGTGATCCTGTTTATTTAGCAAAGTTAGTCTAATTTACAAAGATTCGTACGCGTTCAAGGCTTTTATTAACCCGGAATAATAGCTCTGCGCCTCCGTTTTAGCCTGCACGTAATTAAGTTGCGAATTTTCCCGATAGGTTTGAGCATCGATCACTTCCAATATAGACGTTTTTCCCTCCCCATACCGCTCCAACGCTTTCGTCTCATTTTCTTTGGCCTTCTCCAACGAATTTCCTGTCAATTTCACCTGTTCTAGTGCCTGTAACAAATTCAGCCGTGCCGTCTGTACTTCCAGTGCCACGTTGTCTTTCACCCGGTTCAACTGATCGGAAGCCATACCGACTTGCCCCCGGGAAGCTCTCTTCTCACTTCGCCGCTTTCCCCACTCAAACACCGGGATGGATACTTTCGCGTACGCCACGTAATTCGGGTCCATATCCGTGCGGAAGTTATACCCCGGAGAAGAATAACTCCCGTCAACCCCGACATAGACCTGTGGCTTATACTGCGCATCATTCACTCGCAACGCACTTTCCGCCATTCTCACCTGTTCCTCGGCCATCCTGATCTCCGGCCGATTACTCCCGTTTCCCCGAAGAACCGAATCCTCAACCAGCAATAAAGGAACATTCTCTTCTATCATGGTCGGGTTAGACAACTCTAGCCCAATAATCGAATTCAAAGCCATACGCCCCGTCTCGAAACTACTCTTTGCCTGCAACAGACGGTACTCCGCCTCGTTCAGTTGCACCTCCGCCATCAATAAATCCTGCGGGTCCACCAACCCGGCATCCACCCTCTCCCGGATCGTTTTTACCAACGAGGACATCGAATTTCGAAAATCCGTGGCCACACCCACGATCTCCTGCCGGGCCACCGTGTTCCAATACTGAATATCCGTCTGGTAACACACGGCATTCTTCACCACCTCCGCCTGTTGTGCCGCCACGGCTTGCCGTGACTGGGCCATCCGAATCGTTTCAAGCACCCGTCCCCCGGTATAAAGCGGTTGCATGAGCGACATCGACACCCCGTATTTCATATTTTTCCCCTTAAATCCCACGGAACGCCCCAACGAAGGCACATCTGCCGATAGTTCCATGGGATTCCCCGTGTACTGAAAATTTCCTCCCGCCTCCACTTTCGGCTTCAAATCGGCACGGGCGGATTTCTCCAGTTCCATACTCACCGAAATATTCTTTTCCGCAGCCTTGAGATCATGGTTATATTCCAAAGCCATGTTCCGGTATTTCTCAAGAAGAGAGCTTTGTTGGGCGGACACGGTAAACGCACCCGCCAGCATACAACCTAATACAAATATCTTTTTCATCGTTAATTTTCTTTTACATTATAGAATATGGCATAAAGAGCCGGGGTAACAAACAGCGTCAATAGCGTGGCAAATGTCAACCCGAAAATAATCGTGGCTGCCATTCCCCCGAAAGCAATATCAAACAACAAAGGAACCATCCCGAAGATCGTGGTTGTTGCAGCCATCAATACCGGACGGGTACGTACAACCGTGGCCTCCACGATACAAGTGTACAAGTCCACCCCGTTCCCATGCTGCACGTTGATCTCGTCAATCAACACAATCACGTTTTTAATAATCATACCCAATAATCCCAGCCACCCCGCAATAGGGAAGAACCCGAAATCAAATCCCGTGAGCAACATCCCGACAGCCACGCCAATCAGTGATAAAGGTAACACGCAAAGAATAATGATTGGTTGCCGGAAGTTTCCGAACAAGGCCACCAGAATGACAACAAGCAACAGAAATGCCAACGGGAAATACATCACGATGGCCTGTATGGCCTCCTTTTGATCCTTGAATTGAGCATCCCAAAAGAATGTATATCCCTCAGGGAGTTGTATTTTCTCAACTTCTGCCCGGATCTCCCCGTGTACTTCCGCCATAGTAGTACCCGGTTTCACCCCGCACATGGCGGCCATGGACAACTGCCGATTATACGTCCGCATCTGCGGGAACTCCCACGTGGTTTCAATCCGTTCCGTCACTTGCGACAGCGGGGCAGAATTTTCCCCGTTCCACACGGAGAAATTACCCAAAGCCTCGGCATTCGTAATATTCGCCCCGGCAGATTTCAACAACACAGGTACTTTCTTCTCGTCGTCCCGGTACACGCCAACCGTCACCCCATCTTGAATGGATTTCACAGACTGCATCATATCCGCCTTCGTGATCCCCAAGGCTCCAGCCTTCACGGGATCATACACCGGACGAATCATCATCGCCATACTTCCCCACTCGTTACGGGCATCCGCCACTTTCGGATTGCGACGCATAATATCCACGGCAACACCCACCAAAGAATCCAGCACCGACGGGTCCGGTCCCAGAAAACGAGCTTCAATCAACGCCTCGTTCAACGGGCTCAATTCGAAACTATTCACCTTGATAAATGCCTCCGGGTATTTCGCCGGGAGAGAATCTTGTAACACAGCATATAGCTGACGGGATTCCGACGATGTTCTACATTTTATCAATAATTGAGCATAATTGGATTGAGGCCCGAATGACACGTTCGACAAATAATATCGTGGCGGAGTTCGCCCCACGAAAGCCGACACCATCTCCATTTCGTGATAAGTACTGACATAATCAGCCATATCGTCCGCCACCCGATCAGTTTCTTCAATACGAGTCCCTTCCGGCAACCACATATCGACCGTGAAATATTGTTTATCCAACGAAGGCACGAAAACTTTCGGGATAAACCGGAAACTCCACGCCGACACGCAAAGCATAACCACAAGACAACCCACCACCACATATTTACGACGGATCACCACCCGCAACGAGCGTCGGAAACGATCATACCATTTACCGGTAAACAACTCTGCCGTCAACTCGTCCGGACGTGGACGACGCACAAATTCCTGTATGAAGAACGGCGTTTGCGTGAGGGCAAATACCCAACTAAACATCAATGACACCCCGATCACGACAACCATCGAAGACAGCAATTCCCCCGTAATATGCGGTGAATAATAAATCGGCATAAAAGTCAGGATAGCAATAACCGTTGCGGCTAATAATGGCAAAGCCGTTGCAGAGCAAGCCCTCATAATGGCTGTCCGCTTGCGCATCCCCCGTTGCATATTCACCAACGCGGAGTCCGATACCACGATCGCATTATCTACCAGCATACCCATGGCAATGATAATCGCGGCCAAAGACATACGCTGCAAGGCAATCCCGTCAGCAAACATCACGATCAACGTGGCGAAAATGGAAAACACCAACCCACTGCCGATCAACAACCCGTTTTTAAAACCGATAAAGAAGAGTAATATCGCCACGACAGTCAACACGGAAACAATCAGGTTGACAATGAACCCCCGATTTGCCACGGCAGACTCGTACCCTTGATCATAAATGCAGGAAAGAGCATATCCTTCAGGCATCTCGGATGCAAACCAATCTATCTTTTCTTTTACTGCCTCGGCCATATCCACCACGTTCCCCGTCGGAACCGTAGAAATAGCAATTCCGATAGCGGGTTCCCCGTTCACACGCATCATATTGGAAGCCGGCGTCTGGTAGGCTTCCTCGATTTCGGCAATATCCGCCAGCCGGAAATGCTCCCCGCCTTTAGAAACAATGGTCAGATTCCGAATATCATCCAACGAATAGAAATTCCCGGTTGACTCAATACGTACCCGATTCTCCCCGACATCTATCCCCCCGGCATCCACCACTTTATTCTGTCCCTCGAAAGCACGGGCAATATCCGCGGTCGTGATACCGCTAAGTGCCATCACCGAAGGACTGATTTTCACATCAATCGTCGGGGTCTGTACCCCGTATATCTCGACCTTGGCAACATCCTTCACCTTGAGAATCTCATTCTTAATTAACTTCGCCTGATCCTCCAGTTCCCGGTAGGTATGTCCCATTCCCGTCAGCCCATAGAAAACACCCAACACATCCCCGAAATCATCATTCACGACAGAAGGCCCAGCTCCTGCCGGTAGTTTTCCCTGTACATCACTCACTTTTCTCCGGAGTTTATCCCAAAGTTGCTGCATCTCATCCGCCCGGATCTCTTTCTTCACGTAAACCGTGATTTTTGACAGCCCGGCCCGATTCTCCGTCTTCAAATAATAGAGTTCCCCCAACGACTGTATGGATTCCTCCAACACGTCGGTCACCTGCGTCTGCACTTCCGATGGAGAGGCTCCCGGATAAGGGGTAAGCACCAAAGCCTGTTTGATCGTGAACGGGGCATCTTCCAGTTTCCCCATTTTCACGTAAGCGAACAATCCCCCGAACAGCACAAGCAAAAGCAACAGGATGGTCAGAGACTTTTTCTGTAAAAAATATTTAACCAGTTTCATGATAACATTCTTTTTAGCGAGTAATATCTTCCCTTAAAAAGGGCTATAACGAACCAAATCCATTAAATACGCTCCTCGTCAGCCACTTGCACCACCATATTCTCCGACAAAAAACGAAGTCCGCTCACGACAATTGTCTCTCCCGCTTCCAATCCGTCCACAACGGCGATCTCTCCTCCCGGCAACAATGTCCCTAAAGTCACGTTTTTTCGGCTTACCCGGTTCCCATCGGCATTCAGCGTCCAGACATAATCGCCAACCACCGGGCGATGACAGACGGCCTTCTGCGGGACAATCACACCCGCCTGTTGCAAAGTGCCATCCGAGCGCAGGAATAGTTTCCCGGACATACCTGCCGGAAGATGCTCTTCCCGATTCGGCAATAAAGCTGTCAACAGATAAGACAAATTGTTCGAGGTCGTACTTTTAGAAATCTCTTCTACCTTCGCCTTATAAGTCTTACCGGGCATGGCATCAAATTCCAGTTCAACCTCCCGGACATTTCCTCGTCCGAAAGCGATCTCCTGTGTCACGTAGGCCTCCAGTTTCAACTGGCCGAGATCAACAAAGGAAATGACAGGTTGAGAGGCTTTCACATCTTGAAACTCCTCGATATACACCTCTCCCACATATCCGTCGAAAGGAGCGACCAATCGGGTATCGTTCAACTCATTCATGGCTGTCTCGTAAGCGGTCTTCGCCGAAATATACTCCGCCTTGGCTTTCTCGAACGTACTTGCTGAAACGTTATTTTTCCGGTAAAGGACTTCGATACGCTCGTATTCGGCCTTCGCCTGATTGTATTGCGCCTCCATACGTTCCTTTCGGATTCGGAAATCACGAGGATCGATCTCTGCGATCACCTCTCCCCGTTTATAATACGTTCCGGCATACACCTCAAACCGCTTGATCGGTCCTCCTACCCGGAAGGACAATTCCGAAGTACGGAAAGGCTTCGATATAAAAGAAAATTCTTTCTGATCCCCCTCGGGAGGCTTCACAGCTTGTGTCACTCGGACCACCATTCTCTGTTGACGGTCCTTTTGTTCAGCATCTTTACATGAAAATAACATCATGCAAAAACATAGTAATATTCCAAAATTCCCTGTTGTTTTCATTTTCATATTTTTTTGTTCTGAAACAAAAATAACAAGGGGAGCCGTACCGAACCGACTTTATTTTCCCCAAGCCGGGAAATCCGTAACCGAAACAGGAATAGAAAAGATGAAGTTTTCATCGAGATAAACAAAAATCCCTATCTTTGTGGAAACAACATCAATTTTATGGACATTGTAGAACTCCGAGAGTTATGTCTCTCTTTTCCTCACACGACCGAAGAATTTCCTTTTGACGAAACTACGTTAGTCTTCAAGGTCTTCAATAAAATGTTTTGCTGCACGGACATCATGCCATTCGAATGGATCGCCGTGAAATGCAACCCGGACTGGGCCATCGAATTACGGGAAAAACACCCGGAGATCACTTCCGCCTATCACTTCAATAAGAAATACTGGAACGGGATTAATATGCACGGAACTCTTCCCGATAAGTTCATTGAAGAACTCATTGAACACTCGTACCGGGAAGTTATCAAGAAACTTCCGAAAAGTTTTGTAAAAGAAAATTTCCCGGAGTTTTCACTCACGGAATCTAATCGGGGAAAATAATTACAAGAATGGGACCCGGTAACCGGGTCCCATTCTTGTAATTATTTCCGAAGTTCACTCTCGATCATGTTCTTTAAAGAAGGATCGGAAGGACGTGGAGCTTGAGATTCCACGATACTGCCATCCTTGGCAAAAACCATAAAGCGGGGAATACCCGTAATCTTATAATCTTTCGTTATCTTACTCCATCCATCGGCAAACAACTGTACCCCGGGCAATTGCTCATCTACCAAGAATTTTTTCCATTTCTCGTAATTCTTCTTCTCGTCAACAGATACCCCGATGAAAACAACATCCTTACCTTCCATCGCTTTCTCCAGTTTCTTCAAGTGCGGTAATTCACCCCGACAAGGTGAACACCAAGTTGCCCATACATCAACCACGACCACTTTCCCCTTATAGTCGGACAAAGAGTGCATATTACCTTCGGCATCCGGATAGGCAAAATCTATTGCTCTCTCCCCCTTCTTGGCCTCGTAGAGGGCAGAAGCCTTAGCTTCCAACACTTTCAATTGCTCGGCATCTACATATTTTTTAGCCTCCTCCATAAACTCCAAATATTCGAAATAGGAACGCCCGAAACCTTTTGCCTGATTCACGACCAACTCCCCCTGCAATTTCTTACTGGGGATGACAGATAGTGCATCCTGTAACTCTCCCCCTCTTTTCCCATTCTCCAAACAATAAAACATCATGTACGATTTCAAGAGTTTCATTCCATCAGGCATTTCCAAAACTCTCTCATCCGTAAACTTATTTTTATCCGTAATGGTACTATAATAGGCGATACGCTGTTCTTTAGAAGGATGCTTGGAACGCAGGGTATAAATAAAATTCAATGCAAACCGATCCAACTCGCAGCCGACAAAATATTTCATCAACTCGTTAAAACGGGTATTTTTCGTTTTAATACTCTTGCAAAACGGTTCCGTCTTTGCAAGTAAGGCTTCAAAGTCCGGGAAAAAATCTTCAAAAGTACTATTATGCACCCGTGTGAAATACGTCGATTTTTCACACACCCGTTTAGAAAGATTTACCCACTCATACAACACCTTATTCTCAGCCGTATTGTGCTTACCTGTCAGATACACCGTATCCTTATCCATAAAAAACGAAACGGCATCTCCCGCTTTCAGATAAAGCGGGTATTCATAATTTTTGCCATTCCCCACGACATAAAAACCTTCATATTTCGGGATAAAACTAAAACCATAATAACCATTTTGGTTATAAGAAGCACTTGCCAGCACTTTTTTTTCTCCTTTATCCACTCCGAACAACTGAATAGTCGTTCCAATTCCTTCTCCGACACGACATTCAACAGTTACCGGTTTCTGGGCGTGTAACATCCCAGAAAACAGCAAACAAACAATCAATCCTAATTTTATTTTCATATCAATAATTACCAACGAGTTATACATTTTACAGCACCTTCCGTGTCAATCACTTCCTCTACAGTCAAATTACGGCTATCGGTACTCTCCGGAGTAAGCCGATACACTTTTCCGCCATTCGCCTCGCTATAAGTTGCAACAAAAATATTCGAACTATAATCACCACTCGTAACGATATTCAAAGAAACGATAGCATCAAAACTCACATCCGGTACATTAACTTCTACACATTCATCAATTCCTTTTCGGTAAGTATATAGCTTATTACCTATCGAGAAATACAAGAAACCGTTCATCCAATCAATAACCGTGTATTCAGCCCCCTCGATCATGGCTGCATTACCTTTCAACTCTTCCATTTGATCCAAATGTCCCTCGTGTGTTCCGCTTGCCGTATTTTTTACTACCGAGAACTGACAACGCTGATATTTCCCATCTTCATCTTTCACGATTGCTACCGTACTCTCATTCGTCACTCGCTGCATATACAACAAATCTGAATTTGGGAGTGCCGAATCTTCATTTATATCATAGCAAGATTCCGTCACAAATCCCCCACTTTTCATTGCATAGGACACAAAACGTCCCCGATCCTGATCAAACAAAATTGCCGCATTACTACTAGCACCTCCATAATAAGGAGCCGCATTGAACTTCTTGTTATTCACATAAGTAACATCAGCCGAAAGAATACTCCTAGAAGTCAAAAGATGCACATTCCCCTCCCCGGTGAAGAAATACATAAATTGAGTCGACAAATAATACATGGACTTCATAGTATAACTAACCGGCTGGGGTGTCAACATGATCATACGCAACATATTCTTTTCTTCCCATGAAAAATCAGGCATATTCAACCAACCGGTAGCCTCTCCGGTAGCCACCCATAGCCTTTTCCCGCCCCAATTCTTGACGTTTGTATAAACGATGGAATTTGCCCCTCCGGACAAATAAGGGAATCCCGAACCACTCAACAATCCGGTCCGATGAACCTTATTTCCTTCCGTATCATCTGCATAGATTTCAATATCAACTTTACGATCAGCATCTTCCGTCATAAAGATAAATCCACCTTTTAGTTCCTCGACCACATTCAATTTAAAATCAGTGATCCAAGATACTCCCGTCTTTTTTTCTGTTACCGTATAATTTACCTGATAGCTAACCCCGCTCGCCAAGTTAATCGTCTCATTCAAATCTTTCTCGGTACTTAACACCACATCTCCATCATTCGTGATAACCTTCCACTCGAAAGTATAATCCTCCGGATTAGCGACTTCAGTCTTACCCTCCGTTCCCAAGACTTGTTTTTTCAAGTCGACTTCAAGATACAATACATGGCCACGCCCAACCGTCGTATCTTTCAATACCTCTGTCAGATCGATATCCTGCACCCAATTATAACTATAATTACCTTTGTCTTCATAGCAAGAATTCAGTACTCCTGCCAACAACAAACTTATTAACCCGATATAAATATATTTCAACATACACTTCTTCCTTTAATTGTTTGTATTCAATTCAGATGCAACAGGCCAATCTTCCGGTATTTCCACACCGGGGAACGTCATGTATCCCTTATCCGCTTCATTCGTATTTTCCGGATCTTGAGGCATCTGCGTCGGATCTCCGGCCTCTATAATCGCATTCAGGTAATTGGCAAAATAAACATTCGCTATTAATATTTTATTGCCAATACTACTTTTTATTTCATTATCCGAACTAAACCAATCGGTAGCCTCAAATCCCATTTCCTGATTAAAGAAATTAAATTTCGCCTCAGAGAAATATCCCAAAAAAGATTCCATCCACATGGACGGTTTAGTTAGTTTACTCGTAAACATCAACACGTGACGAGTAACGTCAATAGTATCCTTGTCCACAATTTTCTGGGGTATATTTTGCAAGAAATATTCATTGGAAACCAAGCGCAACTCGATAGAAACCGTAGCATCTCCCAAGCCTTCCCGGTAAATATGAATAGGAATTTCCCCGTACACGCTGTCCTTGGGCAAGATATACTCGGATTGCAACTCGTCATAATTCGTTCCGGCCACAGCCGTCGCGCTCTCAACTTTCACCTTAAATGCACGGTCACAGTCAACCATATCCCCTAAAGCCCTGACAGATAATCGGACAATCGTATCCGGCACATTATACATGGCAAAAGAAAAGACCGTTGTATCCATATACACGTTAGACACTTCAGAAGTCAACTTCGGGTAACAAAAATAAATGCTATCCGAACCTTTATACAAATCCAATTTGTCCTCTTCACAACTCCAGCAAAGCAAAACAATTCCTAAAAATATCAATATTTGTCTCATAATCCATTCTTCTTAATCTCGTCTGTTATCAGTTTCACTCTCAGGCAATGGAATAATATAATTTGGTTTCTTGGAGCCATTAGGACCGGAAACAGAAGTAATACCATTACGTTTCAAGTAGTAATAATATTGTCCTTCCCCATAAAATTCCTTCTCCCATTCTTGTCGCAGCGTTGTTTGAACATCCGAACCCACCATGCCGGACTGATACCCTCTAATCATTCGCAATTTCTCCAACCAAGAAGAAGCCACCGCATCATCATTTGTTGTCGCCGCAGCAATCAGGTAAAGTTCACTCAATCGTAACATCGACTGAATCTCATATAAATAAGGATCACTTCTATTTTCCGTTTGTTCTGCATACTTCACAAACACCATCAAACCGGAAGTCTGCCGCCCGGTAGCCACTTCCCAAGAATGCTTACGATAATCATTCGGTTCATCATAAAGCTTATTTATATAACTCTCGGTTGACAATAAAATATTATCATCTTCCAAATCGGAACTAAACAACTCTTTATACATAGTCGTACGCTTCATGTTATGTAAGGCAAATAACTCTTCACAGAAGAAAACCCGATCTTTTACCGCGACTGTTTGCGAAACCGGAGTAAAGGCCGTATTAAAATTATTCGCCTCGTTAGTCTTCGGATCTTTGCCTTCCAACAAGGTTGTTGCAATCCGGTATGCTTCATCTGCATATTCATCTCCTAAATACCAGCACATACGGGCTTTTAACGCCCACACGGCATAATAATTTAAACGCAAGTTACGATAATCCCAAAAATCTTCATCTTTGACAATACCTTCTGTCAAAATCACATCCTCAGACAAAAGCACGATAGCCGAATCAATATCCGCAAATAAATGTTCAACCAACTCGTCTGCCGGGAGAATAGGCTGCGTGACATCCGTCACCACATTGTAATAAGGGATAGAGGATGCTTTCTTATTCGCTTCAGAGTACACCGGCCCGAAAATTCGAAACATATCAAAATGCAACAAAGTGCGGATTGCCAATGCTTCTCCCATCGACATCCTGTAATTGACGTGTGACAGCAAATCTTGATGTTCTGGCACCTTCTCCAAAAACTCATTACAATCGGCGATCAATTTGTAAGCCGCTTTCCAGATCGCCTCAAAAGTCCCTTTCGGCCCGTCATTCGTATATTTATACTCACTCAGATCATAATAAGTATGCCCGCTAGATAATTTATACCGCTGTCCCAACACATCAATAGCACCACCTCCCAGATTCTCCGCATACAGATCATTAGACGCAAGACTCAAATATAAACCGTTCAAAGCCCGCTGTATCCCGTTCTCCGTGGAATAAAGCTGATCTTCAGCCATCGAGTCGTAAGGCTTCACATCCAGCCAGCTATTACAGCCCCCGAAGAATAAACCTCCTGACAGAATTGTTAATATAATAATTGCTTTTCTCATAATTTCATTTTTTACTCATGCTTAAAATGTCATATTCACAGAAAAAGAAACCGTCCGTGCAAATGGATAAGAAGTACCCCGTTCGGCCTTAATGGTCGAGCAACGGAAAATATCATTCATATTGGCACGTATCGTCATATTCTTTAAAAATACTTTTTTCAACCATTTCTGTTCTCCAAATTCATAGGCCAGTGATATAGATTCACCACTTAACGTATTTTCTTTCTGAACATAGCGGGAAGTCATCGGTGCGGTTTCATTATCACTAACAGTTGAAGTGATCTTTTTATATTGGGCACGATCTCCCGGTTTCTGCCAACGATCATACAAGGCACGCTTATCCTGATTATAAGCGGTCATCGCCGTTGTCTTCAGATTTTCAATGCGGTTATATAATTCTGTATTAAAATAATCGGCATCAATCCGATAACGGAAATAAGCACTAATAGAAAAACCCCTGTAATAAAGATTGGTACCAAACACACCTTCCAACAAAGGCTCCGTGTTCCCCACCACCGTCTCGTCGTTTATATCATAATCGAAAGTATAACTTCCATCCTTTTTAATATAAATCTCCGATCCTGTCATCGGATCTATACCTGCAGAACGAACGGCCCATATGTCGGTCGGGCTACCCCCATCCCGGTAACGCGTCAGAGAAGTAGACTTCAACTCGTCATTCAGCAATTCCAAACCCGCACCGATATTACGATATGTCTGTTTCTGATGCCGCCCGTTTAAAGAGAACGACCAGTTAAGACGATCTTCCGCCTTTGACATAACAGTTCCAACCACATTGAAACTGACTCCTTTCGTACGTTGAGCACCCAAATTCGTGATGTAAGAATCACGCCCCGTGGAAGAGGCTATTGAAGTCGTTACCAACATGGGATCAGTATCTTTCCAATAAACATCCGTATTAATTTTCAAACGATTATTCAATACCGTCAAATCCAATCCCAAGTTATAATCCATCGTTTTCTGCCATTTCAGATCGGGATTCCCGAAACCGGAAACATTAGCACCCATACCGAAAGCATTTTGCAGGTTCGTATTATACACGTAAGTCGTATAGGCCTTATAAGCAGAGAAGTTCTGATTTCCCGGATTACCGACAGAAAAACGTAGTTTTAACCAGTTCACCCAATCCCCGATAAAAGCCTCATTATGAATATTCCAAGCAACCCCGACAGACCAACTATCCGTGAAGCGCTTATTCGTCCCAAATACCGAAGATCCGTCTTTACGATAATTCACGTCCAACAGGTACCGGTTGTTGTAAGCATAGTTAAGGTTCAGGTAAAAACTCGTACTACGGGTAGTAGACTCATTATATGAAGGCTTACTTTCGGTAGCATATTCGTTGGCAAAAGCAGGATTCGGAACGTTATCATCCGGGAAACCGATTGCAGTAAAAGCGTCATTGATCAAACGTGTGGAAGAGAAGTTCCACCCTAACACGGCATTTACTTGATGTACATCTCCCAACAATTTTCCATACGTCACAGTCACATCCCCATCATATCCCCAACGATCAGTTGTTGATTTCGTGTAAGAACCCCGTTCCGTCTTTTCCGTTTCGTCAAAATCAGTATGGAAAGGAGACTTGAACTTTTCGCTCTTGTTATTACCTTTCGTCAAACTGATTCTTCCCCGTGCCATGATCCCATCCATGGGACGCCATTCCATCTGGAAATTGTTGCGGAAAGAGATCTCTTTCGCACCATCCAGATAGTTCAAGCTGGCATTATACAAAGGATTTTCAACTTTAATCGACCAAAAACCACCATCAACCGAAGACTCTTCCAGATACTTCGGCACAGAACCTTCGTAATCTTTCGGGTAATAGGGATTCGTCTGCACATACACGGAGAAACTTTGCGGTGCATTTTGACTTTCCGTATAGTCTAACGTAAATTTATTGTCAAAACTGAATTTACCTTTCCGGTAACGTAAATCAATATTAAAACTCAAAACGTCACGTCCGGATTGTTTCATTACTCCTTGGGTTCCGTTATAACTCAGCCCAACTCCATACAACATGGCATCATCACCCCCTTCAACATACATATTGTGTTTATGCGAAAACCCCGTTCTCACCGGTTCACTCAACCAATAAGTATCCACCCCGCTTTGCACGTTTTTCAACCGCTGGTTATAAAGATTCATTCGATCAACCAAATATTCTTCATTCGAGGTCTTCGTGTAATAGCCAGTCAACCACTCAAATTCCAACTTCTCAGCGGCATTCATCATATTATAATCGCTAAGATCCGGCATCTGAACCGTGAAGTCACCATTATAAGACAAACGCAATGTTCCCGGAGCGGGACGCTTGGTTTCCACTACCACAACTCCATTAGCGGCCCGAGAACCGTAGATTGCCGTGGATGCAGCATCTTTCAATATCGTAACAGAAGCCACCCGCTCCATATTCAAATCAACAATCGTCTGCAAATCTACCTCAAAACCATCCAAGATAAACAAGGGTTGATTCGGGTCAACGGCATAATCCTCTTTCAGGTTGACGATACTCGTTTTACCTCGAATATCAATATCAGGCAATTTATTCGGATCGGAACCGAACTCGTTGTTCGGGGTGATATGAAAAGAAGGGTCTAACGTTTTTAAACTCTGCAAAATATTTTGCGATCCCATCATTTTCAAATCCTCTTTCTTATATGTCGTTGCGGAACCGGTAAAACTTTCAGATTTACGCTCGAAAATACCGGTCACGACCACCTCGTCCATTTGGGTGGTCTCCTCTTCCAATACAACTTTTAGCTCCGCCTGTCCGGAAAATGTCACTTCAGCCGTTTTCATTCCGATGAAAGAGAATTGCAGAACCGTTCCGGCCGTATGGGGAAAAGAAAGAGTGAATTTTCCGTCCATATCTGTCGAAGCTCCCAACGTAGTACCTTTTAGCAAAACGGTTACTCCCGGTAAAGGTAATCCTTGGACATCTACAACCACACCTTTTACCACCCGTTGCTGCACAGGGTCAGGTTTCGTTTCTTGGGGACGGATAACAACCGTGTTATCAACTATCCGGAATGTAAATTTTTTCCCTAAGACTTGTCGTAAAGCCTCATCCAATGAAACATTCTGGCAATGAACCGAAACTTTTCCCACGGCATTAATTTCCTGATTGTTGTAAAAAAAGTCCAGTTTCGTCTGTTTCTTTATCGCATCAAGCGCTTCTTTACAAGTTGCATTACTTAGATCGAGACTAATACTGTCCGCCTGAGTGTAAGTGCCCGCACTTAATCGCAAAATACCAAAGAGGATTAAAAAAACGGTTAATTTCATAAACCTCCATGTTTTCAATAAAAAATTCATACATTTGTAGTTATGGGTTTAACAATTACCGGACGCCTACTGCAATTTGTGCCCGGCCGATTAAAACACACCTACGGTAATCGCGTCAACGGTTACCGTTTTTATATTATAAATTACGAAATACTTTCACTTGCCGTCCCTCCACCTTGAACCTAACATTGGTCGTCTCCTCAATTAATTCCAACACCTGTTCCAACTCGTTATAACGTTTCATCACTCCGGTAAAGCGATAATATTTTGCCACCACATCATCAAAACGAATCTCCACATCATACCAGCGTTCCAACTGATGCGCAATAGCTTCCAAAGACATATCGCTAAACACAAAACGTCCTTTTTTCCAAGCAATAATATCATCAACATTTACTTGTTCGGTCGTAATCACCCCACCCTTCAAAACAGCCTGTTCACCCGGCTCAAGAATATATTCCTGATAAGTATCCGGATAGGACACTCGAACTTTCCCTTCAGCCAAAGTCGTACGTAAACAATTGTCATCCCGATAAGCATTGATATTAAATTCTGTTCCCAAAGCCTCCACCTGCATATCGTTTACCACAACTCGGAAAGGTTTCGTCGCATCTTTCGCCACCTGAAAATAAGCCTCTCCTTTCAAGAAAACTTTCCGTTCTGTACCGACAAAATCAACCGGGTAACGTAATTCTGATTCCGAATTCAACCACACCCGAGTTCCATCGGACAATTGTACTTGATATTCCGTAGAACGGGGAACACTCAACGTATTAAAAATCTCTTCCTCCAACTGTACGTTCTCTGCATGATAAATCATCTGCTGTCCGGCACTCACCAGAATTCCGGTTCCACTCTCCTGGATTACCGAATCATTATTCCATTGTTGCACTTGGAGTACTCGCCCATCGTTCAAGGTAAGTGATACTTGATGACGCTTTCCCACGTTTTCCGGCTTCGGAACGACCTCATCGGAATGATGACCATAAAACCAGATACCGACAGCCAGAGGCATCACGATAGCAGCCGCCACCGCCCACTTCCGTACCAGCTCTCTTCTCCGAGAATATTTCAACGTCCGGCAAACTTGCTTCCACATACGTTCCTTATCCGGCGGACTGGCCACTTTCCGGCACTCATCCATACGGACCAGTAGTGAGAATAATTCCTTATCCACCTTTTCCTTGTTACTACCTGCCAAGAAATCATCCAACTTCTTATGTAACTGTTCTTTCTCCATTTTCAAAACCAGTCTTTACATTCTTTATTGTATTCTTTCAAACACACTAATGACAGGTAACTGAAAAAAAAGGGTGAAAAAAGAAGGATTTTTTTTCACATATATCCTAAAAAAATAAGTAATGCTATGATCTCCAAATCTTTTTCATTGAATTCGGCTCGCAATTTACTATAAGCACTTTTTAATTGCGTTTTGACCGTATTAACAGAGACATCCAATCTTTCTCCCACTTCCTTATACTTCAAACCTTCAATACAAGCCAGAATAAAAATCTCACGGCACTTCTCCGGCAACGAGTCAACAAACACATTCAAGCGTTCCCGCATGATATTCAACTCTTCTTCATCCTCCGAAACTTCTTCCTCCATTATCTCCCATCTCTGACTTTCCTCGTAATGATGTTTCACTTTCAAATGCTCCAAATAATTTTGGCAACGATGATCCACGGCCTTACATAGATAGCCGACAACAGAATCCGTTATTTTCAAATTTTTCCGCAATTGCCAGAAACGAATAAATACCTCCTGCACTATGTCTTCGGATACTGAACTATCCTTTACAAAGCCAAACGCACGATAATACAACACGTCCGTGTACTCTCGAAAAAAGTATTCCAAAGCGGATGTATCTCCCTGTTGCATTTTTTCGAAAAGGATCAACTCATCTGGCATAAGACAATAGGTATTATTTCAAACAAACTCACCGTTATGCAAAAAAAGGTTTTTATTCCATACCGAAAAAGCAAAAAAATCATAAATAACAACAATAATACCACACATAATATCCCAAAATCGTCACACACTCGCTTCCATGGGGCAAAGTAAAGACTGACAGTTGGGGAAATCCTATCTCGAATTATTCCAGAACACACAACGTATTCCTCAGCCGTCAGTCAGTAAAAATTATTATTAATCTTCTTGTTGTTGGCGTTTCACCTCGGCAAGAACTTCTTTCATATCCAAGCCTGCCGCCTCGGCAATACCTTTACCACAACGTTCGTCTGCTTGGTAAAAGCGAGCTACCACCCGCACTTTTATATTCACGGGCACTCCTTCCATAGCCGCAGCAACATTCGTGTGTATTCGCTTCTTCTCGTCTTCAGGTACCAGACGATACAGGTCTCCCGGTTGCGTGTAGTAATCTTTATCTTGTTGGTAATGACTACCCATTCCCCGAATATCAAAAGGAGGTTGATTATAAGCATGGTTATCTACCGGTCCGCCGAAACTATTCGGCTCATAGTTCACCGCACCACCACCGTTACCATCCACTCGCATAGCTCCGTCCCGGTGGTAATTGTGCATCGGACAGCGAGGTGCGTTTACCGGAATAGAATCTGCGTTAATTCCCAAACGATAACGATGGGCATCCCCGTAAGCGAACAGACGCCCCTGCAACATCTTATCCGGTGAAAAACTGATTCCCGGGACCACGTTAGCCGGATTGAAAGCAGATTGTTCCACGTCGGCAAAATAATTTTCCGGATTCCGGTTCAACTCGATCACCCCAACCTCGATCAACGGGTAATCCTTGTGACTCCAGACTTTCGTCAAGTCGAACGGATTAAAACGATACGTTTCCGCATCCTTTTCCGGCATGATCTGTACACACATTTTCCATTTTGGGAAATCCCCCTTCTCGATATTCTCGAACAAATCCCGCTGGGAATGTTCCCGATCTTTTGCCACGATCTTTTCCGCCTCTTCATTCGTGAAATTGGCAATCCCTTGCATACAACGCAAATGGAATTTTACCCAGCAACGTTCGTCATACTCGTTATAAAAGCTGAACGTATGACTTCCGAACCCGTGCATATGACGGAAATCTCGTGGAATACCCCGATCACTCATCAAAATCATCACCTGATGCAATGTCTCCGGCGACAGGCTCCAGAAATCCCACATCGCCGTGTTACTCCTCAGGTTCGTCTTCGGGTCTCTCTTTTGCGTGTGAATAAAATCGGGAAACTTCAACGGGTCCCGAATAAAGAAAACAGGTGTGTTATTCCCGACCAGATCCCAGTTCCCCTCGTCAGTATAAAACTTCATGGCAAATCCCCGAACGTCCCGTTCCGTATCGGCTGCTCCCCGTTCTCCCGCCACCGTGGAAAAACGCATGAACACATCGGTCTTCTTGCCAACCTTGGCAAAAATGCTTGCTTTCGTATAACGGGTAATATCATTCGTCACCGTGAACGTGCCAAACGCCCCGCTTCCCTTGGCATGCACGATACGTTCCGGAATCCGCTCCCGGTTAAAATGAGCCAATTTCTCGATCAGCCAAACGTTTTGCAAGAGAGCCGGTCCATGAGGTCCCGCTGTTTGAATGTTTTGATTATCACCTACCGGAGCCCCGGCTTCAGTGGTAAGTTTTTGTTTCTTTTCCATGGTTAATAAGGTATATTCGTTATCATCTATATCCCGATTATACCTTATTAACCATTAAAAAGTTTTACAAACGAATCAAAAATTTTTACTCCGTTTTCGGCTTGCGAATGTAATGAGGCATCTCAAAAGGAATCTCCAAAGAAAATTCTACCAACCCCATAAACTCGCCATTCTCATACCACGGGGTCTGATAAATCAATTTCTTCACGCCGTTTTTCTCGATCGTGTAAGCATTCGTGGCATGTTCCTCCATCAACTGCACTAACTTCGTCCGGGCAGGCTCCGGGTGACAATCCAACACGTTCTGCCCGACAAGATCTCCGTGATTCGTCATTTGAGATTTATCATTCATTTGAAGAATCTTACCCTCTTTATCGCAAACCGTGATAGCCACGTTCAATTCTTTCATGTAATCCATAGCAGTCATTTTTTAATTGATTCGCAAATCTACAATTTTTCATCATGCAGATTCCCATTTTCCCGAATTAATAGCCATAACCCAAATTTTTCTGCAAATTTTTCTGCAAATATTTTGCGGAATTCAACAAAACCCCTATATTTGCATCGCTTTTGAGAAAATTCCTTAGTAGCTCAGTTGGTTAGAGCGGCGGACTGTTAATCCGTAGGTCGTAGGTTCAAGTCCTACCTGAGGAGCTAAGAAGCTGAAAGCCAGTAGAAATACTGGCTTTTTTCATGCTCAGAATTTTGATACTTACATTGAATATCAACACTTTAGCCACAAGACACCATTCCATACCAGTACATTTCAACAAAAAAAACAGGGTGAATTACAATGGAAATATCAACAAAAGTGGTCACAAAAGTGGTCACCTCCTCTAAAAAAAGTGGTCACCTTTTTTCAAAGGATAAGTTATTGTTTTAAAGGCTATTAAAGCCAATAAATTATGATAACAAGAGTAAATATTTCATTTTTCAGGTATCACTCAAGGGAAACTGAAACAGGAGAAGCACCTCTTTATTGCAGGCTATGGCATGAGAGCAAGAGAAAAATTTTCTCCATTGGGTTCAAGGTTACTAGAAACAGGTGGAACCAGAACAAGCAAATAGCAACAGGAAAGTCTGAAATGACACAAAGGATTAACACCCAGATGGAGGTTATAAAGAAGAAACTTGTTGAGATTGAAACAAAATTAATCATGGAAGGGTCTGAAGATATTCTGGAAGACATGTATGCCTTGTACATTGGGAAAACAACTGTCAGCAGGTCATTCATAACCTTGTTTGAAGAGAGGTACATGACTGCAAAGAGCATGGAGGGGATAAAGTTCAAGAAAAGCACCCTGGATAAATTCAAAGATGTGCTGGAACTGGTGAGGGCATACATTAAAAAATCCTATCATGCATCAGATATTCCCATGAACAAGGTTAATTTCAAGTTCATATCTGGATTGGAAGACTACCTTCTCACTGTGAGGAGGCAGAAACCTGTCACTATAAACAAGAACATGCAGAGGGTAAAGCAAGTCACCACCTATGCAATGAAATGTAATTACATCAAGGTAGATCCTTTCATTGATCATGCCCCATTGAAGGTGGAGAAAGAACTGGTATTCTTAACCACAGAAGAACTTCACAAGCTAGAAAGCTATCAATTTGCACAGGAAAGATTAGCCAAGGTGAGAGATTTATATTTATTCAGTGTCTATACAGGTTTGGCTTATCATGAAGCATTTGCCTTGCAGAAAAAGCATATTATCATGGCATTTGATAAAAAATTCTGGATTGAGATGAAGAGGGAGAAGACTGGAAAGGGTATCAGTGTCCCCCTCTTACCACAGGCAATGAAGATCATGGAAAAATATGATAATGGTGGGGATAAAGAGGCTCATGTGTTGCCAGCCATCAGCAACCAGAAGATGAATTCATACCTGAAAGAGATTACTGAAATTGTGGGTATTAACAAGAAATTAACCCACCACACAGCAAGAAAGACCTTTGCTACCACCATCTTATTGTATAATGATGTTCCTATTGAGATTGTCAGCAAGTTACTAGGCCATTCATCAATAGCTGTCACCCAGAAACATTATGCCAAGGTGGTCAACAAAAAAGTTAGTGCCTGCATGGAAAAGCTAGAGAAACAACTGAATCATTGTTAGGGGAGAGACAACATCTCCCCTTCCACATTCAAATAAAAAACAAACCTCCTTTTCCATGTTTTGGTTGCAAATTTAAATATAGCAAATAATGAAATCACTAGAAAAATTATTAAATGTGGCAGAAGTTGAACTGTCTTACAAAAGCCACATAAAGCCAGCAGACAGGCTAAAAATTTCAGATGAGAAAGATGTGTATTCACTAGCCAGAAGTCTCCTAGAAGACAGGATAGAACACCTTGAAGAAATGTATATGGTGTTACTAGATCAAGCACTAAAGGTATTGGGTGTGGCTCTAGTAAGTAAAGGTGGGGTTTGTAACACTGTGGTTGATCTTAGGATCATATTTCAAGCTGCAATCCTTGCCAATGCAAGCAGGATAATTCTAGTTCACAATCATCCCTCTGGCAATCTTAAACCAAGCCTGCAGGATGACAAGATCACCAAAAGAGTTTATCAAGTTGCATCCATCCTAGGAATAGAGTTAACTGATCACCTGATCATTTCAGAAGAGAGTTATTATAGCTATGCAATTGAAGGCAGGATAGATGTGATGAATCCTAGCAGGGATGATTACTCTTCACCATTTTTGAATCTGGATGAGATTGTCTTGCCAATTCATTAAAGAGTGTTAAAACATGGCAAATAAGGCCTCAAATCCTTGATTTAAGCCACTTTCTCCCTCCTTTCATAGGATTCTCTTCATCACTCCTAAAAATGGCAATATAAAGCCTAATTAGCCTTGTTTTAATCATGCAATTTTGGAAGAAGTGGAGGAATTGTCCCAGATGTTTTTAAATGATTATTATATATAAAAATGAAAACAAGTGGGACAATGTTGCACATAGATGTATATAATACACTAAACTAAGTGCAACAATCATTCAAATCTTCTCCACCCCATATGGTACAGTTCTAATTTTTACCTTTATATAGAATTAGACCTGTACACCATCTTGAGAAAAAGGGAAGATATTTTACTCTTTAATGTGAATTAGATTTATTTTTGTCATACAACATCCCATGAGGGCATTTGTTTATAATGCTGAATATATTTACTTTTGTATTGCAGGAGTGAGAAATCATGTCCAGCAAACATATTGAAATGTAGAAAGCATTAGCTTATCCTGACTTTAGAGAATCTGGTAAATTTTAGAAAGGTGCAGGGATAGTGACAAATGCTCAACTTGCCATATATATAATCAATATATAAGGTCAAGCATGGGATGTTATTATCTGTACCTTGGGTTTACCAGAACCTTCTAAAGTGGATAATCTCAATTCCCATGCTTTCTTGTTAGTATAATAACCTCCCAGGGGAATTGGAGGAATATTTACATTTTAACATGAAATTTAAAAATTTTATCCCCATGCTATCATTCATCCTCCTTTTCTGTTTTGTTGGGTGTAATGATGATGATTATTCAGATGACATTGATGCTTTGAAAAAAGAACTGGAAGAGACAAAAGCAGCAGTTAAAACAATTCAAGATTTAAGTAATGCTTTACAAAACCAACTCTTCATTGATTCTTATGAGAAAACAGATAATGGCTATACCTTGAAAATGAGTGATGGCAGTAATATAACTATCACTCAAGGCCAGAAAGGAGAAGATGGAACAGATGCCCCAACCATAACAGGTATTAATGAAACAGAAGATGCACTAGAATTTGTGTTTAGTGATGGGACCACTATCACACTTCCTAGGGGTGAGAAATATGATGTGATTACATTAGATTGTGAAGTGATAGCAGGAAATAATATTAGAGTTGATTTTCAGCTAAGGTACAATGAATTTTGGGGCAATGATCCTGTTTTTCCTTTTCCTGAAGATTTAGAGATCAACTGGGGAGATGGCAAAATAACAGGTAGTTCTGAATATAGATACAAAACAAGTGGAACATACACAATCACCATTAAAGCAAAGCAAATTCATGCTCTATATCTGAATGAATTATCAAGTAAAATTAAAAATATTGATATTTCTCAATGTTCCAATTTGCAAGGCATCAACATTGACAATTGTAAAGGAAATATCACCCTTGAAAATGCTAAAAACTTAGTTTATCTGGAAGGAAGACCTGAAACAACAAATTTAAACTTAAACAATTTACCCAAGATAAGATGTATCAACATTGAATCTTCCACTCTTTCTGAACTAAACATCAGTAATTGCCCAAAAATAGAAATATTAAAAGTAAAGGAAGTAAATCTTAATAGCATAGATATTAGCAATTATAACAATTTATACAAGCTAAATTGCAGCAATTCTTCTATTTCTACTATATGGGTGTGGGAAGGATTTAATTCTTCCACTTTTGATGAATGGCTAGTACCTGAAGGAGTAGAATGTAAAGTAAAACAATAAATATATGAAGAGGGAGTACAATATAAACACTCCCCCTTCCATCCATAAGATACCTTTCATCCCCCCTATCAACAATAAAAAACAAACATCACATATTGGAAACATGGTGTTAATAGGTATTTTTTGAATCAAGATTGTTGTATTCTCCTAGGAATCAGGAAGTCAAAAAATATTTAAGTTACTCCATATCCTTAAGTAGAGAGGAGGCATCAGCTTTGGCTGGTGTTTCCTTTCAAATACCTGTTTATTCTCCATCCCTAAGAGTCAAGAAAATTGAAATGAATCACAACTGTCTTTACCTTTAATTATTTTGTTAATAAATATTAAATTATAAATATTATTGCCCCCTCTATTTGCTTAAAATTGATTGATTTCACTCTCTCATCAAGTAATTTGATGGTGCATAGTATAAGGCTGGGGGCTAGAAGCAAATGAAGAAACACCTTGCTATTGGACACAGGAGTAGCTACCTGATCCAACAATGCTCCATTTCACTAATTTACTCACCCAAAAGGAGAGAAGGACATTGAAGTTTAAGATAGATTTTAATATGGATTCTGACTGTTTCATCAATTCTTCATCTGGTAAGGTTGCCTCTATCTTTAAAAGCAAAAGTACATGGTTTCTTCCCATTGTACTATAATAAAATTCTTTAATAATGCAAATATAATACATTTTTTTAACAAATTCCAAATTTTAAAGCAATTATTTTACATTTTATATCCACATTACCCTATCAGCTAAGACTAGCCAGCACCATAACAAGATGCAAAATAAGGCCTATTTTAGGCTCATACAGGCACTTTAATTCAAGAATAATACATTTTATTAACTCAAAAAATAACATTAAAATATGAAGAGAAAAAAGCACTATTTACATTCTGGATAAGAATAGACAATATACAACATAAACAACTAGTTATTAATTAATTACATGAGAATTACTATCACATTCTTATGGTCTATTCCATATACTCCATCAGCCTTTACAACAACTAACTATCTAATTTTCAATCACTTTTTAAGTAGGTTCAAGTCCTACCTGAGGAGCTAAGAAGCTGAAAGCCAGTATTTCTACTGGCTTTTTTCATGCTCGCAAGTTTCGATTTTCATGCGAAAATTCAAACCGTCCATTAAATAAACACCTGTTTTAAAACAACTTAGCTACTTTATCCAAAATCATAAACACATTCAGACAAACAAGGTATTAAAATATCATATTTGCTATCATTTACACTTCATTTGCTATCAACTGGTCACCAAAGTGGTCACCTCTCTTTCAAAAAGTGGTCACCTTTTTTAAAAGAATAAGTTATTGTTTTAAAGACCATTAAATAGCTTACATAAAAAAATCAGGAAAAACATTTTCAAACGTATTATCTTCGCATGCTTAATCAATATAACGTCAATGAAAGAACTTCTAGATTTAACCTTACTCCGGGAGATTCTCAATTCTTTCAAGGCGGAGAACATAACAAGCACTAGCAATCAAATTGATATATACCTTGACGAGAAAATCTATATCTATTAGCAACAAATAAAAGCAAATCATACCTAATTCCCGACCTCAAACCGGGTTGAAAATGGAAAAAGGATTTGAATTGCTGATCTATTGCCCCATGATTGCATTCCAACCTCGGAACACAGTGTATGTTATTTTTCCTTATATCCTGTTAAAATGGCGGCTATAATCGGGTGATAAGGCGGCGACAATGGGGCGACAGCGCCTAATTGTCACCCAACAATCGCCCAACAACCAGATAATTTTCATGACCAACCTTGGAAATACCCCTTTAAAACCAATACTATACCCAATTCTTCTATTCCAATAAAAACCAGCGTGCAGGATTATCCCCCCACCCTGGTTTTCCAACAATATTCGACGATTATTATACCTTTTCAATCATTTCTTCAACAATTGTTCCCGAATAATCTGTTCATATTTTTCAGGAGTGGCCCCGGTTTCAATAATCGGTTTTCCTCCCACCGGGATAAAAAACAACGTGGGCAGGGCCACCACGTTAAACATACTACATAACTCTTTTTCCTTGTCAGCATTTACTTTCAGGAACAAAACTTGATCTTTGTATTTTTCCGCCATCTTTTCCATTTCCGGGATCAAACGCATACAAGGCCCGCACCACGTCGCCCAGAAATCAATGACCACGGGTTTGTCCCCCTTGAACACGAACTCTTTATCTTTACGATAATCGTAAATATGTTCCAGGAAATACTCTCGGGTAATCGGGTTCAATTTCCCGGGAACAACCGACGAGGTAACATCTCCAACCACGTCATCTTTCACTTCAACCAAATCGAAAGACTGAAAATAGATTTTTTGTTTTTGATAATCTATTGAAATAATTCCCTTTTCCAGTATGCCGGAACCTAACACCGAACGAGGCAATTCTTTATTTTCCGCCACGACCACGCTACCCAACTGATCTTTCACGAAATCACACACAACGGCAGTCTTCGTCTTGGTGATTTTCACGGACTTCCCGTAACCATTCATGACAAAAGCCACTCCCCCGTCAGTACCATCAATCCGGGCAAAATCTTCCGCCGTCATGGAAATCATCCCGTCATTCCACGTATCAAACAGCAAAGAATACACAGTCCCGTTAATCGTAACCGGGCATACAACAGTACTCCCCGGTAACACCTCCATATCAGTCCGATAGTCCAGTTTCATATACGAAGGCCGGTAAGGTATGGAAGTCGTTATCTTTTTACGCCTACGATCAATCGTCAGCACCACGTTACGGAACATGGCCCCCCCAACAATTCCCGCAACACCCAATTCACGTAAATAAGATTCATCACCTAACACGAATGCTGACACGCCATTACCAAACACGTTATTCCCAAATGCCATCGTGCCTATCAACACGCTTTTCACCACCGGCACTTTCTTGTACAAAAATTCATTATACTTAAATTCACCCGGAATATTCTCGTCAATTTTTAACCTCTCCACGTATTCCGGTAAGATTGCCGTGTGCCCGGCCAAGTCCAGCACGAAACCAGCGACTTCCCCGTTCACGACCAAATCCAAGATAATCTTCCCGTCCACTTCCCGGTAATCCCGGACCTCTGTCGATGTGTTCTTTGTCTGCGCCCATGTCAAACATGATAACAAGCAGAACAATGATAATATCAATATTTTCATTCGTTATAGATTTACATTTACCTAAAATCTCTTGATCTCGACTTTCCTTTCTCGTCCCTCTTTCAAAATAATAATATAAGCCGAATCACCCTCTATCGCATCCAAAAGAGCATCTATCTCCAACTGGCTCTGTGCCACGCTGGAAAGATTCTTGCCATTGATATTCACGACCCGATCGCCAAATTCAAGCTGATCCTTCAAGTTATCCCAAACGGTTGTCACCTCGAAATGTCCCTTCACGGGTAATATTCCCACGTTCCAGGTTTTAGGGGCACCACCCGCGTCAACAATCTCTTCGCCATACGGGAAAAAATAGAAACGTTCCCGCATATAATCAATAACGATCTTGCCATAACGCAACATATCAATGCCGATGATACTCATTCCCATATTGATCGTAATACTTCCCACGTTAGTAAACTTTTTATCCAGAAAAGTCATCTCCCCGATAGCCACCTTGTCAATTTCAACCGGTTGTCCGACACCGCTAATTCCGACCATATTCACGCCTATTGCCTCCGCCACTTTTATATTTTTGACCTTATCTTTCAGATCACCATAGTCGATGGAAGAAAGTAATAAAAGTCCCGATGCTCCCGTGTCGAACAAAACCCGTTTTGACACGCCCCCAAAATCGACATCCACAATAGAATGGCTGGACTGGCCCGGAAACATCCGGACCCCATCCGTGATTTTCAAGCCTGCCGGACGATAAGGATAATTGATCACCATAATCTTTTCCCGTGAGTCAAACGTAATTACCGACCGGGCAAAAGCATCCCCTCCCAGAATTCCAGCCACACCAAGCTCCCGGAAGAAGCCTGTTGCGGGGAATATCATGGTTTCCAAACGGGGCAATCTATAATTCGGACTTAATTCCACATCATGCAAGATTCCGGTTTGGAAACTAGTCCCCGCCCGGTTGATGTCAGACACGCTTGTCGATGTTCCCGTACTTGTCGCTTTCATGTCAACAGCCACGTCCCGCATAGTTCCCGTTTTTCCACCCGTATCCACGATATATTTCACTTTTATCCCATTCACGGTGACAGGAATAATGATCTTTTCCCGAATTAATTCGTAATGAATCGTGTCACACACACGACGGGTAACTTGTTGCCCGAAAACACCTGCCGAAAACAATACCAACAGGCCAACAATGAATACGATTGTTCTCATATCACGCATTGGGTGTAAATAACTATTTTTCCGCTAGTTTACTCGCTGCCACGACGGCCTGATAAGCATTCAAGATTCCCCCGGACAAACACAAATCATCGAAAAGAAATAAATCCTGTGTCTTCTTTCCCCCGACTTCAATACCTTTTTCGACCTCGACTCCCTTTCTGGAAGTCACGGATGCCAACAGAATATCACGAATTTGTGAACCTGTCAAGTTGGGATAATAGGCTTTAATCAAAGCAGCAACCCCGGCAACAGATGCCGATGCAAGTCCCATTCCAGTTCCCGTTTGATAAGTATCACCCGTGTAAGCGGCATACACGCTGACACCAGGGGCATATAAATCTAATTCTTTCGCTCCATAGTTGGAATTCATGGAAGGATTACCGTACTTGTCGGAAGAAGCAACAACCATGAGATTCGTCAGCTCTTTTCCGTCTGTCATCCAACGGTTGGGGAAGAATAACTGCTTGGATAAATCCAATGACAATTCCCAGGCCGGAACGATGACCAACACGTCTTTATCTTCGGCATAACGTATCGCCTCTTCCATCCATTTTTTCTGCATTTCCGGGTACAGCGTGTTTTGTTGGGGCAGAACAATCACGTCAGCCTGATGGTCAACAGCATAACGAATGGCTAACGCCATATCCTTCAAATGGAAAATATAAAGTCACTTGACCCACTATTATACTCTAAATTGACCCATCAAAAAAATATTAGAATTAAGTAGAGA
>NZ_JADMSV010000038.1:0-31718 GCF_015560935.1 Butyricimonas sp. BSD2780061689_150309_C8 | reverse complement strand
GGGTGGAATCCACCGTCCCGGCCCTCGTCAATAGCGGGAAGCCCAACAATAAAATCATAAATAACCGGATTGTCACGATTACCGTCCTTCGGTCCGACAGTAACTTTCGTTTAAAAACTTTCCTGTCATAAGTTTTTTTCATAACTTTGATTGTTAATTAATTGATAAGATTGATTACACAAAGGGATGGTATTCAAAGTTTTCCAGGCAGAGGATACCTCCCTCTTCTATTCTTCCGTTGCTTTTCTCAACGTACTTTATTTTAATTATTCCATTTTATTCTCATATCAGTCAAACGATTACAATTCCGCTCCATCATGACAACGATGGCACAACAAACTACCCCTTTGTCATTCAAGATAAGGATTCTATAAAAACTGATGAAGAAATACAAAGATCTGAACATTCCCAATTCACAACACGAATGTTCGTCACGCCGATCTCATTACAAATTAGATGGTTGCTCTACACCACTCGTCTAATAACAAAGTCAAAAGAATTATTAAAGCCGGATTCCCCCTTTTACACGCAGAGATACAATTACGATTTACCTCCATAAGCCTTTTTTATTAAAGATTAGGACGAAAAAAAACGGTTCCGTCTGTCCCGTTGTCTAACACCTCAAGGGCTGTGGGTGCATTACACACTCCATCACGGGGGTTCGGAACCGCCGTATGGAGATAGCAGGCATAAAAAATGCCCGCTACATTGTGGCAGGACTCCCCGCCCTTGAGTATGTTAGACATCACAAATATAGTAACATTTTTACAAAAAGCAAATATTACTCCATAATTTAACAGACCAAAATAAAACAACATAGCAACATTTACTACTTCCACAAAATAATCATATCTTATTCTTTAAGGCACAAAGAGAATTTCATAACTTATCATTATATTTGCACTATACAGCACATGAATGAAAAGGAATAATTTCAATCCACATATTTCCTTAATTAACCATATCAAATTTCGTAACATGGAAGAACACAACAATATATCACGAATGCAATCCGACTTTGAGCAAATCAAGAAACAATCAGAGGATGGGAAAGAGTATTGGACTTCAAGAGAATTGTGTTCTGCGATGGGATATAGCACTTACCAAAAATTTAGCCGCATTTTAGACAAAGCTATTGAAATAGCAAAAAGTAGAGGCATGAACATGAACGACCATTTTAACCAAACGGTTGAAATGGTTAAGCTGGGATCGAATACTTATAGAAAAGTAGAAAACTTTCATCTATCACGCATGGCTTGCATGATAATTACAGAAAATGCAGATTCTAAAAAACTTTTAGTACAGGCTGCAAGAGACTATTTTAAACAACAAATACAGACGTCTGAACTAATTTATAATCATTTATCTTCCAATATATTAATATATAAAACTCCACAAAACAAAGTTCATGTTGAAGTTGTATTCAATAGTGAAACTTTTTGGATGTCTCAAAAAAAGATGGGAGAACTCTATGGAGTAGATACTCGAACCATAAATTACCATTTACAACAAATATATGAATCGGGAGAACTTCAACAAGAAACAACTATCCGAAAAATTGGGATAGTTCAAATCGAGGGAAATCGAGAAGTCAACCGTCCACAAATGTTCTATAACCTTGATGTCATCATCGCCGTTGGCTACCGAGTGAACAGCTATCAAGCCACACAATTTCGTATTTGGGCAACCAGTGTATTAAAGGAATATCTGATAAAAGGCTTTGTTTTAGATGACGAGCGTTTAAAACAAGGAAAGCATTTTGGTAAAGATTATTTTGATGACTTATTAGAACGAATCAGGGAAATAAGAACTTCAGAACGCAGGTATTACCAAAAAATAACTGATATTTATGCAGAATGTAGTACTGACTATGACTCAAGACCGTCTATCAAACGCATTTCTTGACCTGGCTGAAATACGAGCAGAACGCCACCTAATAACTACAATGTCTGACTGGAAAAATCGTTTAGACAATTTCCTTTCGATGAATGATTATGAAGTATTACAAAATGCAGGAAGTATATCAACAGAAGAAGCCAAGGAAAAAGCATACGCTGAATACGACAAATTCAAATTAATACAAGACAAAGAATATCTTTCTGATTTTGATAAAGAAATAAAGAATTGGAAGGACAGAGGGCTATTTGATAACGAAAATCAATGAACAGAAATATTTTAGCATGAAACCAACCAATATTTCCCGGGAAGAAATGTGGGCCAGACAGCATTTATCAATACATGACATCGATTATGCCGTGTGGGAACGGGATAAAGCCATGCTCCACCAGACGGCAAAAGTAAGTCAGAGCTGCACGTTTGTTGTTGATGTTTACAAGAGTAAGTATGTATATGCCTCCTCTAACTTCGCAGATTTACTAGGATATGATGCAAACAAAATTGCCACATTGGAAAGGCAAGGAGATTACCTAGAATCCCGGTTCCATCCGGATGACTTCGATCAATTGGTGGATTTACAGATCAAACTGGGACAATTTATTTATAGCCTACCCTTGGAACAACGAAACGACTATTGTAATATATACAGTTTCCGGGTACGTAACACCAAACAACAATATGTAAGGGTAACCAACAGATTGCAAGTTTTGGAACAAGGACTTTCAGGAAAAGCATGGCTCATACTAGGTAACATGAGTATTTCTCCGGATCAGAAAAATTCAGAACAAGTTGACTGTACCGTTCTCAATCTCAGAAACGGAGAACTATTTTCCCCGACATTATTATCCTCCCCAACCATCCACCTGACAGAACGGGAAACGGAAATATTACACTTGATTCAAAAAGGCTTACTAAGCAAAGAGATTGCCAACAAACTCCAAATCAGTATTCACACGGTAAACATTCACCGTCAGAATTTACTACACAAACTGGAAGTACAGAATTCTATCGAGGCAATCAACAAAGGGATCGAATTAGGGCTATTGAAATAATTCGTATTTGTCGTCATTTCTGTTGACTAAACAGCTACAAAATAGTATCTTTGTAAGAAATAAGAATCATGATCTCTAAAGCTAATATCAAGTTTATGAATTCCGAGACAAACCGCATAGAATACAAACAAGAACTCACTGATGATTTAGAAAAAAGCGACCAAGCAAGTATTAGATAAAATCAACGTGGAAAATAAAACCTTAGCAAGAATTACCCCCAAAGAACGAGAGGAAAAAAGATTATGGAATTCCGTCGCCCTACGAGAAGCGGTAATTAATGCCATCGTACACAACGATTATACTTCAGAAATACCTCCTAAATTTGAATTTTTTGATGACAGAATAGAAATCACTTCATTTGGAAGTTTACCACAAGGCATGACCGAAAAAGAATTCTTTGAAGGATATTCCGTACCCCGCAACAAAGAATTGATGCGAGTATTCAGAGACTTGGATTTAGTCGAACATCTAGGCTCCGGAATCCCCCGTATTTTAAGGAGTTACGGAAAAGAATGTTTCAAATTCACAGAGAACTTTTTACGCATGACATTCCCTGCTTTAGAAAAGGTTACCCCGCAAGTCACCCCCCAAGTTACCCCCCAAGTCACCCCCCAAGTCGAAGACCTTATAAAAATACTAGATAGAGAAATGAATCGATCGGAACTCCAAGAAAAACTAAATCTTTCAGATAGAAAACATTTCAGAATACATTACCTAAAGCCAGCTTTGGAGGCAGGTCTAATAGAAATGACTAAACCTGAAATCCCAAACAGTAGATCTCAAAAATACCGTCTTACGGTAAAAGGGATACAAATAAAAGAGATAAATCAAACTCATTGAATAGCTATAAATAACTATTTCCCCCTCCACGTTGTTGAATTAACTTTGTTCCTCTTTTCGCACAATTTTAATTAAAACAACTAGGAGTCTATGGTATTCAACAAAACGGAAGAACAGGAAAAAGAATATTTACGACAGATTATCAACACTATAAACGATTCGATCAATAACACGGACAAATCCGTCAAGGAACACGTTGACACGTTACAAGAGTACAAAGAATATCTGTGGTCGAATAAAGACATCGATCCACACGAGATACGCTCCATGAGAGAAAGCATCCTACGTCATTTTGCAACAGGCGAGAGTGTCATTGATAAACGCAAACGCCTTGGAAAGATTCTGGATATTCCCTATTTCGGACGAATAGATTTCACGGAGAGTAAAGAGAGATGCGGAACAATGGCATTATATATCGGGATTCACACGTTCTATGATCCCGTAAAAAAAGCCAACCTAATCTACGATTGGAGAGCGCCTATATCCAGTATGTTTTACGACCACGAACTAGGGAATGCGTCCTATTCTTCCCCCTCCGGAGAGGTTGACGGGGACATTTCCCTCAAACGACAATATCGTATCCGCAAAGGTAAGATGGAGTACATGATCGAGAGTTCATTGACCGTTCACGATGATATCCTGCAAAAAGAGCTAAGTTCTAATGCAGACGATAAAATGAAAAATATCGTGACCACGATACAACGGGAACAAAACCGGATTATCCGAAACGAAGAAGCACAAGCGCTCATCATTCAGGGAGTGGCAGGATCAGGGAAAACATCCATAGCCCTGCATCGTATCGCTTATTTACTTTACACGCTAAAAGGGGAGATTACCTCAAAAGATATTCTGATCATCTCCCCGAACAAGGTTTTCGCCGACTATATCTCGAACGTCCTCCCGGAACTCGGCGAAGAAACGGTTCCTGAAACCAGCATGGAGCAAATCCTTTCGGGGATTCTTGATCACAAATACAAATATCAAAATTTCTTTGAACAAGTAACAGAATTACTAGATAAACCGACACCGGAATTTATTGAACGGATTCAATACAAAGCCTCCTTTGATTTCATCTCGCAATTAGAGAAGTTTATTCTTTACATGGAGAACAACTATTTTAAAGCAACAGATGTCAAACTGACCAAACATATTACCGTTCCGGCCGAGTTTATCGATGAACAATTCCGACGGTTCAATCGCTACCCGATGCGCAAACGTTTCGAGACGATGACGGATTATATCTTGGAGATGATGGCCTTAAGACATTATTTCAAAGCGACAACCGCCGAGAGGAATCTACTGAAGAAGGAGATACAAAAGATGTTCTCCGGAAACAGCGACATCCAAGTTTACAAAGACTTCTTCGAGTGGATCGAGAAACCCGAAATGTTCAAAATGCGCAAGAACCGTACCTTGGAATACGCAGATCTGGCCCCCTTGGCATATCTCCACATAGCGTTAGAGGGCTCTCCTACCCCTTCTCGGGTCAAACACCTCTTGATTGACGAAATGCAAGATTATTCGCCGATACAATACAAAATCATTCAGAAACTTTATCCTTGTCGGAAAACGATTCTCGGGGATACCTGTCAGTCGGTCAACCCCTACGGGTCATCAACAGCCGATATGATTCAGAAGGCATTCATCACGGGAGAAGTGATGAAACTCTGCAAAAGTTACCGATCCACGTTCGAGATCACGAGTTTTGCACAAAGAATTCAAACAAACGAGGAACTGGAAGCCATCACCCGACACGGGGAAAAGCCAACCATTCTCTCTTTCAAGAACCCGGAAAAAGAACTTTCCGCTATCTCGGAATTAATTACCACATTCAAAAAGTCAACTTACAAATCATTGGGGATAATATGCAAAACCGAGATGCAAGCACAAGAAATCACAGAGGAACTCAAATCGTACACGGACAACCTCTATTTCCTATCCCATCAGAGTACGGCTTTCGCCAAAGGAATCATCGTCACCTCATCCCACATGGCAAAGGGGTTGGAATTCGACGAGGTGATCATTCCCCAAGCGAACGATACCAACTACAACACGCTTATAGACAAAAGTATGCTTTACGTTGCCGTGACAAGAGCCATGCACAAACTAACCATCACGCATTGGGGCAAACCCAGTCGATTTATTCCTTAGACCAATCCTTACACACGTCAATCCACTCCCGGGAACGAGAACAATCCTCCAGTTCTTTGATAGATAACTCAACCGCACTGTTACTCGTCCCCGCAGCCGGGTAAACAATCTCGAAGCGTTTAAGCGAAACATCCAAGAATACACGAGTTTTCTCCGGAATAACAAAAGGGCAAACTCCCCCGGGTGCGTGTCCGACATATTGTTCCACCAACTCTCCCGGTATCATTTTCGCTTTTTGATGAAAATGTTCCTTGTATTTTTTATTATCAATCCTCGCATCCCCGGCCGTAACGATCAATATCGGCTCCTCCCCCAACAGGAAAGACATCGTTTTAGCAATACGCTCCGGTTCACATCCCACGGCAACAGCCGCTTCTTCCACGGTAGCACTCGATTGGGCCAATTCATGAACCCGTTGCCCTAAACCAAGGCGATCAAAATACTGTTTTACTTGTTCCAATGACATAACTATTCCTCAACAATTATCGTCTAGCAAAGATAAAGTAAAAATAATTGTAATAGAAGTAATCTAAAAATAATCCCGGGCTTGAGACCCGGGATGAACTGCAAAATCCAATTTATTACTTTTGAGAAGTAATTTCAGCCAATAAAAGAGTCTTATCAGACTGTTTCTTCACGTTCACGATGATTTTCATTTGTTCAAAGAATCGTTTTATTTTCTCGTCAATACCGGAGACATAAATCATTTTTATACCGCAGTCCACTAACCACTGGATAAAATAATTCATATTCCGATTTTTCACTTCACTATTCTTTATAGAAACGACTTTATCATCTTCTGTCGTAATTGTAGATACTTTAATCGCCTTTTTCCCGATGTTTTCACCGAGGTGGCAGAGTTGGTTATCTTCAAAAAACAAAGCTGCTTTCATAACTTTATTTTAATGGTTTATATCATTGTTATCACAAAAATCACACCAGAATTATACGAATGAAGAACAATAAAAGTTTATTTTTATTCTTTAATATATCACGGGTTTTCTAAAGAATTTTCCCATCTTTGTAAAGATCAGGAAAATAAACACCGACACGATTAATATTTGTAACACGATGAAAGTAATTTATGTCATTCTGACCACGACCGTAGTGTGCTGTTCATGCAAGAACACGATGCAACAGGAGACTGCATACGAGGGAAAGGATATTTCAGGAATCATCCGGATTTCCATTGATAAGGATACGAAAGTGTCCACGCTAACTATTGAGACAAACGGGAAATGGACGCTCTATTCCGGTTCTTCCGTGGATAATATCGATTTTTCAACCCCGATAGCCAAGCACCCGGAACCAGAAGGACAAGGTTATAACCGAATCACCCTTTCCTCTCTCTCAAGGCGTTATTATCAACTCATTACGGACGAAGGGAAAGCAACCGTCGCGGAAAGACATCTGCCGATGGCAGGAGGTTACAACTTCAGAGATCTAGGCGGGATAAAAACAAAAGACGGACGATTTGTCAGGTGGGGAAAAATCTTCCGTTCCGACGATTTACACAAACTGACAGAAGATGATCTGAATTATTTAGCCAGTATTCCCCTCAAAAGTATCGTGGATTTCAGAGGGGAAGAAGAACAGAAATTTGCCCCGGACAAGTTACCCGTGTCAGTAGTAAACGAATTCAAATTGCCCATCGATCCGGGAAACGTGATCTCCTTAATGGAATTGACCGATCTTGACTCGACACAGATGGATAGCATCATGATGCGCATGAATATTCTCTTCGTCACGGACAAAGATTTTATCGGATATTATAAAGAATTTTTCAAGCTATTGCAGCAAGAAAAAAATCTTCCCCTCCTTTTTCACTGTTCTGCCGGGAAAGACCGCACGGGTATGGGAGCTGCACTGATATTATATGCTTTGGGGGTTGATGAACAAACCATCATGGAAGATTACCTCGCCTCTAACGTTTACTTGAGTGATAAATATGCCAAAGAGATCGCCATGAACCCGAACTTGAAATCCGTACTCTCTGTCAAGAAAGAGTTTCTGCAAGCCGGACTAGACCAGATCAAGACAACACATGGTAGCGTGGAGAAATTCTTGGAGACAACTCTCGAAGTGGATATTCCGGCATTTCGGAAACAATTCCTGTACTAAGAATTCCACTTTTAAATTATCTTTGTCGCTTGAAAATACAATGACATGAATCACGATTATTTCAAGCTACATATTTCCGTGCTTTCAAAATTGCACGTGTGCATGGTCTTATCATGGATCATATTACTCTTCGGTTGTCAGAATACAGGGGAAAAAGAGATCGTGATCATATCCACCAATGATATACACGGGAGAATCGAACAATTCCCAAAACTGGCCACTTTCGTGGAACGAATAAAGGCAAAACACCCAAACGTAATTCTAGTAGATGCCGGGGATCGATTCACGGGGAACCCGTACGTGGACTATGCAAAAGAAAAGGGACTACCTGTTATCTCATTAATGAACGACCTAGGTTACGAGATCGGAACGCTAGGAAATCACGAGTTCGATTTCGGACAAAAAACTCTTCGGGCCAGAATAAACGACGCAACCTTCCCGATCGTCTGCGCTAACATCAATTCCTCCCGGGGAGAACTCGACAGTATCCCTCCTTATTATATTATCAAGAAAGACGGTATTAGACTCGGTTTTCTAGGCCTTGTACAAACGGGGGCTGACCATATACCAAGCGTCAACCCGGAACAATTGAAGGACATCACTTTCGACCATTATCTCGATAAGGTAGCGGATTACAGGTCACTAAAGCAACAATGTGACGTACTAATCGGTCTCACGCACCTTGGGGTTGACGAGGACTCCACCCTAGCCACACGAATGCCGGAACTGGATATAATCATCGGGGGACATTCCCATACCCTCTTAAAAACCCCGAAAGAAGTAAATAATGTCATGATCGGTCAAACAGGCCTCAAATTGCAATATGCCGGTCTGACCATATTAAAATTCAAACGAGGCAAGCTCACGGAACGCTCGTATCAATCCTGCTTGATTGACACGATTACACAGGTTGCCCCTTTCATGGTACAAAAAGTTAAATATTTCATTGATCAACCCAAGTTTAAAGAAGTGATCGGGGCAACCTCTCTCCCGTTCAAATCTCAAGAGAGCATCGGAAACATCGTGACAGATGCAATGACGCACTCAACGGCATCCGATTTTGCCTTTTACAATCAAGGCGGCATTCGTCTATCCGAACTTCCCCAAGGAAACATCACACTAGAAACCATTCTCTCCATAGAACCTTTCGGTAACCATATTGTCATTCACGAATTGTCTTTGAGCGACATAAAAGCATTAATACTCAATCATTTCAATCAAGAAGACCGCATAATAGACCTGTATGTATCACCCGGAAGTTACACGATTGTCCAAGACGAACAAGGAAAAGGAACAGATGTCATTTTTAAAGACCGTAACGGCAGACCACTCGTCAAGAAAGCCACGTATAAAGTTGCATTAAATAACTATGTAAGTGTCGAATATGACTTCCCAGGTAAAGGGGAAGGGCTACACACAGACATTTCAGTAGTAAATGCCATGATTGATTTCATCCGGACAAACACACCTCTCTCCCCGACAGACAAACGCACTTATCTATCATCAGTTAAATAACACAATCGCAAGGTAGGCCTTACACGGTGCAGGAGTTAAACATTTTCCTCTATTTTAAAAAACGTTCAATAAATGATACATTAAAAAAAGGATGCCGGATAATTATCTAAACACAAGTCCTTTAATGCAGATTACTGACAATCAGTATATATTAAAAATGAACATTGTTTTTTGAACATTCAATATTTTTACTACATTTGAGATCAATAAATGAACGTTTTATGATATTACAACAAATGTTGTAATGCCATTTACCTGTATGGATTGAGTGATATTTCCCCGGGCGGGAAGTGCGATAAAATCTTGGAATGGGCGAGAAAGAGATGATAAAAGCGATACTTGAAGGTGACCAGAAAGCCTTTAAGTTATTGGTTGACACCTATCAGGTGATGGTTGTCAACACTTGTCATGCTTTCATACACGATCGGGATGAGGCGGAAGACATTGCCCAGGACGTGTTTATCCAAGTCTTCGAATCTCTAGGTAAATTCCGGTTTGAAAGTAAATTATCCACGTGGCTATACCGGATAGCAGTGAACAGGTCTATTAATCACTGCAAATCCCCCAGAGGGCGGGCCATAAAAGTCGATATAGAATCATGGAAACAACAAGAGGTGGCACAATCGGTTGAAATGCCACAACAACAGTTATTGGAAGAACAGGAACAACTGGAATTATTACACCGGGCTATCGACCGACTTCCTGAAAATCAACGCACGGCGCTAATTTTAAACAAGTATGAAGAACTTTCATACAAGGAAATTGCAGAGGTCATGGGGATTACTCTCTCTTCCGTGGAATCGCTTCTTTTCCGTGCGAAAAATAATCTTGAGAAAATATTCAACACGAAATAAAAGACATTGTCATGAAAAAGATAAATAAAAAATATTTGATTTACTGGGTGAACATTATTCTGCTAATGTTGAATACGGCACTCCTCGTATTCTTTTGTTTTACCCCCGAAAAAACAATCTATAAGAATGAAGACTCCACCATCTCTAATGAATTCCTTCGCAAAGAATTAGATTTCACGGATGAACAATATAAACTCATTAATGAATTGGATTCAATCGTCTTGAGAAGGCATCAAACCGTTTTAAAATTACTCTGTCAAAGACGCTATCAGATGTTGAACGAACTGGCAAAACCCAACCCCTCCTTGGAAGAGCTGAACAAAATTGCCACGTCCGTGGGACATTTGCATAAAGCATTGAAGACACAAACGGCCCGACATTTACTCAATATAAAAAAGGTATGCACCCCGGAACAATCAAAAAAACTCGAAAAAATGTTCATCGATTTATTGGAGATCAACAAACATTGTGCGGAATGTGCAGAAAAATGCACGGATCAAGAAAAATGTAAAAGATGCCCTAAGTTTCACCACTACAAGAACATAGAATCCGATTCTCTAGAAATAAACAGGGATTCTACAAAAAATATCACAAAATAATGAAAAAAAGTATCTTGCCAGCGCAAGTTTTTAAAATGAAGTCTGTCATATAACCAAAGAGAGAGAAAATCATGAAAGTTGAAGAGATCATCGAGAAGGACAAGGTAAGGGAAGTACGTGAAGACTTTTATAACGGGATCATGGAAAAGATGGCCCGGAATAAAATGGATGATGCCGGTCCCGTGATCCGCAAAAGACACCTAGGCATGAGCATTGCCGCGGGAATTGCACTAGGCATTCTGGTGGGCAGTATACACCACCACATGCACAAGACCGATCGGCAAGTGGCGATGCAGGAGTGGCTAGGAAAGTATAATATTAACGACACTAAACTTGAATGTATTGAGGACAGACTTTTTAATTAAAAACAGCTAAACCTACAAGATCTTACTATGAGTTTGAAAAAATTGTTTTTTTTAAGCACGGTTATCTTTTTGATCGGGCATATGAACCTGTTTGCCCAATCTGAAAAGGTCAACCTATCCGGAACGATACAAGACGCAAAATCCGGTGAAACACTACCCTTCGTCGTGGTCAATATCAAGGACTTAAACCTATGGACCACGTCTGACATTAACGGAAAGTTTTCTTTTAAAGACGTGAAAAAAGGCGAATATACCTTAACGGCATCCTGTCTCGGTTACAAAGATTATGAAATGAAAATCAATCTGAGTAAAAATATTGAAAAATACATCCTAAAATTAGAGGAACAAACCCTGGCATTGAAAGAAGTCACCGTGACCGCAACAGCCGGAAACAAACTCAACAGTTCTTCTTCTATAAAAAAAGCGGCGTTAGAACACGTGCAAGCTTCCAGCATCGTGGACGTGATGCAATTGTTACCCGGATCGCTGACCGTCAATCCAAACTTGAACGACATCTCGAAACTGACTATCCGTGACGTCACGGGGAAAGACGCCACCAATGCTTTCGGGACTGCCGTGATCGTTGACGGGGCACGAATGTCAAATGACGCCAATATGCAAATGGCCTCCACCGCCTTGTCAACCCAAGGAATAAGCACATCAGCCGGAACCGGTATCGACGCCCGCCAGATAGCTGTCGATAACATCGAGTCTATCGAGGTAATCCGGGGAATCGCTTCTGCCGAATACGGGGACTTGAACTCGGGAGCCGTGATCGTCAAAACAAAGGCAGGAAAATCACCTTTGGAGGTTCGTTTCAAGACAGACCCGAAAATCAAACAGGTCTATGCCGGTAAAGGTTTTGCCTTAGGAGAAAATAAAGGATTTCTAAATATTGACGCTGATTACGTGCAATCGCAGAATGACATTCGTACCCCGGCAAAGTCTTACAACCGATTGACCGCCCAAATCGGTTACTCCAACGTGTTCAACCCGCAGGGAAGAGCCTTTAGCCTAAACGCTAAATTTAAAGGTTTGACCACCTTGGACAAACAAAAAAGTGACCCGGACAAGCAATCCGAAGAAAAGACAAAAGTCGAGAATCAGGAAATCAGCTTGAATATATACGGTAACTGGATGATAAACAAGGCGTGGCTAACCAGTCTGAAATACACCGTGGCCGGTTCCTTGGGAAAACAATATAACTGGGACCACGAACAACATACAACCGTCGGGGCCGCCAACACGAATTCCATGGAATCCGGGGAACACGTGGCAGGATTCCTCCCCTACGAATATTATAGTGATTTGAAGATCGAGGGAAAACCCGTTTACGCACAAGCTAAGTTAACGGCCAATATCTCCGGAAAATACGGAATTTTCTACAATAATTTCATGCTAGGTGGCGAGTGGAGTACGAAAGGAAATGAAGGAAAAGGGAAGAGTTTCGACCCGAACAACCCACCGACCCAGAGCATACGTCCCCGCTCGTTCAAAGACATTCCCTACATCAATGAATACAGCGGCTTCGTCGAGGACAAAGTAAAAATCGAAATGGGCAAAAGATCATTAGAACTTTCTGCCGGAAGCCGATTCACCAAGATTGACACGAAAGGAGCTGATTTTGATGTAATCGTGGACCCTCGTTTTAACGCTCGACTGACATTATTTGAGAATCGCTGGAACAAGAAAGGTTGGCAAAGCCTGAGTATTCGCGCCGGATGGGGGATCCAGCATAAAATGCCGACACTTGCTTACTTGTACCCGGACCCGGCCTATATCGACAAAGCCAGTTTCTCGTTCAAAGATGATGCCAACAATTACAAATTGGCCGTGATTACCACCAATGTTTTCGAAACGGACAACGACCGTCTGAAAATTCCGAAAAGTAACAACTTCGAGATCGGCGTGGACTTCAAGGTTCTCAGCGTCAATGCCAGCCTAGCCTACTTCAAGGAAAAACTGACGAATGGATATAACCAAGCCGGTTATGCCGTTCCCTATCAATATAGAGAATACAATTACAGTTCCAGCCTAACCCACCCGGAATACGTAAACGGGGAAGTCGTGGAAAACGGAACACCCGTGGGTTACCGTACCTTACAAACATTCGGAGTTTTCCAACGCCCGGATAACGGGATTACGACCGATAAATGGGGTATCGAATACTCCCTTGATTTCGGCAAGATCGACGTGATCAAAACATCAATTCTCGTGGACGGAGCATTTTTCCACACCAAAACATTCGACAATAGTCTCAAGATGAGTTATGAAACCCGATATATAAATAATGAACCTTATCCCTATGTCGGCCTATACGTGGGTGGGAACAATGTCGGAAACGGGAATCTCTATCAACGTTTGAACACGAACTTACGCCTCGTGACCCACATTCCCCAATTACGTCTCGTTTTCACGTTAGGAGCCCAATGCGTGTGGATGGATAAATCGAAAGCCTTATCCAAATACCAGGGCCAATGTCTGGCTTACATGAAAGACGACGACGGAAATATTGTCGAAAGAAATGTCGAAAAAGACAAAACCTACAACAAGTATATTAATCCGGTAGCATACATGGACCGAGAGGGTACAATCCACCCGTTCACGGAAACAGAAGCAAACGATCCGGTATTCCAACACATGATCAAAAGCGGTAAGTCCACCTATTTCGTGGAAGACTCCCTTGACCCGTACTTCATGTTGAATCTGCGCATGACGAAAGAAATCGGAAGATTTGCCTCTCTTTCTTTCTATGCAAACAATTTCACGAACGCCAAACCTTGGAGATATTACAAATCCAGCGGTTCCGACTTTAGAGTAAACAGCGACATCAGCTTTGGTGCCGAAATCAGTCTGAAATTTTAACGGATTAAAAAAGGAATAAAGATGAAAACATATCATATACTTACGCTTCTGGTCGTATTCCTTTTCACGGGATGTCTGAAAGAAGAAAAAATGAGTATCGGAGCCCTGATCAAGGTGAACATGCCGGAAGGTTTTGAAAATACCAGCCCGGAAGGGATTGATGTGAAATTATACAGCACTACGTCAGGTCTGACCTACACAAGCAAATGTGATGCCTCCGGTATCGCCACGTTCAATGTAGAATACGGTTTCTACGAGGCAGTAGCTCAACACCGGGAAAGGGGAGAAAACACCATCGACATCTTTAACGGGAGAATGGAGCGAATTGTACTGAGTGAAAGAACAAAAGATGGGGATACCTACACGATAAACCTGACTCACGCCAAATTACAGCAATTAATCATCAAAGAGATTTACTACGCAGCCTGTAAAAAAGATGACGGAACGAATTACACGAAAGACGCTTACATGTCAATCTACAACAATTCCGACGAAATCGCCTACCTGGATAGTCTTTGTATAGGAACCGTAAACCCTGTCACAAGTAGCAGTCCAAGTAACTTCACCAAACCGGACGGAAGTTTATGGGATGAAATTCCGCTATTCATGATGGCATGGCAATTCCCCGGAACAGGTACAGACTACCCCTTACAACCCGGGGAAGAAACGATTATCGCACTTAATGCCATCAATCACGTGGATATCGCCTCGCAATCCGTGGATCTTTCCAAAGCCGATTTTGCATTCTGGGACCCGCTGTTAACAGGTGCATCCGTCCCCGCTCCGGGAGTTGAACCCTTAAAAATGCTCTGGAGAAATAGTGGCACAGCATTCACGATCAGTTTGACAGGCCCGGCCATGGTGATATTCAAAATTCCGACCACCGTAGCTGAAAGTGCACAGGCTTACGCCGAAGATCCCGGAAATCTTCAACTGGATCCGGTAAAACCCAACGCCTCTCAAAAATTCCTAATGATTCACAAAGATTGGGTAATCGATGGAGTTGAATGCGTGACGAGTGCCAGCAAAGCCAACAAACGAATTCCCAACAATATAGATGCCGGATTCACCTATATACCGACAAGTTACCTGGGCAATTCCGTTTGCAGAAAAGTAGATGAAGTTGTCGATGGCAGGACCATATACATGGACTCCAACAATTCCAGCGAGGATTTCGAAGTCGTTCCGAATACATTAAAAAACAGATAGACGAACTGTATCTAAAAATGAAGATTATGAAATTCAAAAAAATATATACACTTGGTCTGGGCCTACTCATTGCCGGGATGTCGGCAGTAAATGCCCAAACCCAAGACAACGAGAAGATTTTTTACCGAATGGATCGGGTCAAAGCGAACAATCCTTGGACGAAGTCTTTAAACTACGCTGGATTAACGTTCAACGAAAATCAGGATTTCACCATCGTAGAAGTCGATTTTCAATATGGAAAAGGTAGTCTCAGAAATGTAAACGCCCCCACGGCATTCAATAAAACGAACCTGCAAACAGAATCCTTCCGAAGATTGAATAAAGTATTCTTCTACGGGAAGTTCAGTTTTGACTACATGAATCGTCTGAAAATGGGATGGTGCAACGTTATCAACCCGTACCGCTCCCCAATATTCTTTGCAGACAGTATGCCGGGACGTCAGACCATGGAAACTTACATCTTGGAAGGTGGAATCGGTTATATGATTGGAAAGCGCTGGAGTATTGGGGCCAAAATCGATTACCTGACCGCCAGTAATGCCAAGAAGAAAGACGCCCGAAACAAGAACACGTACATGAACCTAAAAGTGTACCCGGGAGTGGTTTACCGTTCCAAATACTTGAACTTGGGACTGAACTTCATTTACCAGAAAGAGACGGAGAACATTGACATCAGGACAATCGGAACAGGCCGAACACCGGAACTTCTTTCCGTCGAGGGATTATGGTTCTACACGTCGGAACAGGTAAGTTCAAGCGTAAGCATCATCCGGGATATTCGGGATGAATCCTTAGGTGGTGCCGCACAAGTGGAATTCCACACCCACCGAACCCGATTCTTTAACCAATTCTCCATACAGGAAAAGAAACAGGAAATATTCAAGGCGAATTATAACAAAGAGCGCGGAGGCGAAATGAAACAACGCGCATACAATTACACCGGAGCCTTCAACGTCAGCGGAGAAAAGTACAACCACTACATTAACCTGCAAGCCGATTTCTCCAATATGTTAGGCTACGAGAACATCCAGCAAAAGGAAGTCATAAACCAAAATAGTACCTGGACACAATTCGGGAAAAAGAATAAATCTTCCATCGAGTCTACCGTTTATGACGCAAACTATAACCTGTTCCGCAATCGCACCGCGTATAACAGTTGCTGGAACGCACAAATCGGGGCTAAAGGCTTTTACGCCGAAAGGGTATATCGTCTATATCCGGCTAAATTCCAACAAATATTGAGAAACACGGAAGGTTATCTTTCATTCGAGAAGAATTTCCTTTTCAAAAAAGGAATGTTGGATTGCGGCATAAACGGGGCCTACACCATCGGGGGAGGCACGATGTTAAAAATGAAACAGGAATCCGAAACCGTCTTACCGAATATCGACGAATACCCGCAACGGAAAGATTTACTGGAACAGGAATTCGAATATATCACATCGGACAAAATAGCCGGAGGAGTAAACGTTCGCTACACTTATTTCCTCAACAAGGAAAAAGGAATGAACTTGTACGCTATCGGCAATGTCAATTACAAAAAGTCCACCAGCGGCCTGTATGACGGTAAAGACTGGACAACGTTGCAAGCCACGATAGGACTATCATTCTAGGGGATCAAAAACAACAAATATCAAAAAAGAAATGAGCAAGATTAAGAAAAATTTATGGAGACATGTACTGCAATTGGGTGTAATTGCGGTCATTGCCGGATTTATTCTGAAAGTATTTTTCGGGGGTGCGCCAGCCGACGTCGAGGCCTATTGCCCGTTCGGGGGACTGCAATCTCTCGTAACCTACTTGAATTCAAACACACTGGCATGTAGCATGTCGATCGTACAGATCATGATGGGGGTAACCCTGGCAATCGGCGTTATTCTTTTCAGTAAACTGTTCTGCGGTTATCTCTGTCCCTTAGGCACGGTAACAGAATGGATGGCCGTTTTACGCAAAAAGATGAAGATAAACATCAACATCACCACGGGTTCAGTCGTCGACAAAATTTTAAGAGCGATCAAGTATATCCTGTTATTCTGGATATTCTACATGACGATTTCAAGCAGCGAACTATTCTGTAAGAACTTTGATCCGTACTATGCTATCGCAACCGGATTCAAAGGCGAACTTACCGCGTGGATGGCGTTAATTTCCATCGCTTGCCTATTTCTAGGCAACTTGTTCATCAATATGTTCTGGTGTAAATACATCTGCCCGCTCGGAGCGTTGAGCAACGTGTTCAAATTCACGCTCACGTTCCTAGGCTTATTGATACTTTCATTAATTCTAGGCTATTTCGGCCTACCGATGCAATGGTACTGGTTACTCGGTGCAAGCTGCGTGATCGGTTATATCTTCGAAATCGTGTACCACGAAAGCAAGGTATTCCCGTTACTCCGCATCACTCGGGATGACGAGAAATGTAACCATTGCGGTTTGTGTAGCAAAAAATGCCCGCAACAAATTGACGTGGCCAATCTGAAAGTCGTGAAAGACATCGATTGTACCTTATGTGGCGAATGTATGGGAGCATGTAATAAAAATGCTTTACAAATAAACCGTAAACCGGCATTCCGATGGTTACCCGCAATTCTAGTCGTTGTTCTCTTCTTCGTCGGGCTGTGGATGGGTACCCATTGGGAATTGCCGACTATAGATGAACGTTGGGGAGACCCGGCAAAATTGGAACACTTGGAATCCTTCGAACGCGACGGCATGAGAACCGTGAAATGTTTCGGTAGCTCCAAGGCATTTGCCGCACGAATGAAAAACGTTCCGGGAGTTTACGGGGTAACGACTTACGTGAATCGATTCGCCGTCGTGGTTTATTATGACCCGAGTGAAACGAGTAAAGAAAAAGTAGAGAACGCCATGTTTACCCCGGTAAAACGGAAACTGAATACGCCTCCTGCCGGAGTGGAACAATTAAAAATAATCACCTTAGGCGTTGAAAAACTATTCGACCAAATGGACGTGACGTTCCTAGGAAACATCATCCGTGAAAAAGAAGGTTTCTATGGAATACAAACCGAATATGACTGCCCGGTAAGAGTGAAATTATTCATGGACATCAATAAACCGATTGATAAAAAAGAATTAAGAAGTATCGTCGAAACCCGTGAATTCGAGATGCCGGTGCATGGTGGTGGAGTTAAGAAGATCGAATGTGACTACGAACTGGTAAACATCTCGAATCAAGTGGACACGATCGGTCGTCAGGCATTCCTCGAGATGATGTTCCCGGCAACCAAATCTCGTTTCCAAATTGCCTTGAAAAAATACGGGGAAGACGCCGCCACGGCAGTTTACGAGATGCCCTATCCGGGATTGGATAAACCGTTAGTTCAGCGTCAGGTTCCCTATTTGGGAAGTTTCCTTTCAACTCAAGATGGAGTGATGGAATTCGCCACGGCTCTGAACGGTGACATCCCGGTTATCCGAATCACGTACGTGAAAGAGGTTCTGGATGATGAAAAAATCTGGGAGATTCTTCAAACCCCAAAATGGAAAATCCATTACACGAACGGGACAACCAAAGAGATTGATGCTACTCTAACCTTTAAAACACCGGGTAAAACCGTTGAATGAACAACCGTTTTCGTGGGGCTTCCAAAAAGTCAATTTTATCAACTACCCCCACCAGCTCCCCCTTGCACAGGGGGAGAGCTGATTACCAAGCGTTTTCTCCCCCTATGCAAGGGGGAGTTAGTGGGGGTAGTTGATAAATACAAATACGACTTTTAACACATCCTCCACGGGAAACTTGAAATCATTTTTTACTATGCTTTTATCTTGTCAGAGTAATCCAAATGGATTACCCCGCGAGACTTATACCCATACAAATTGTAAATCACCATGATAAAATACATCATCTACACCATATTATTCACCCTGATCATTAGTCCCCTGGTGGCGCAGGACATCGGTGCAGACCAAACAATTCCGATGGATCCCGATATACGGATCGGGAAGTTGGATAACGGACTGACCTATTACATTCGCCACTCCGAGAATCCCAAAAACAGGGGTGAATTCTATATTGTTCATAACGTGGGCGCAATGCAGGAAGAGGATAACCAGAACGGCTTAGCCCATTTCCTGGAACACATGGCCTTTAACGGAACAAAGCATTTCCCGAAGAAAACCATGTTGGAATACCTTGCCAGCATCGGTGTACGATTCGGCACCAACGTGAACGCTTTCACGTCCAGAAACGTGACGGCATACAATATCTCCGAAGTTCCCTTAATTCGGGAAACGATCATCGATACCGTGTTGTTGATGCTTCACGATTGGTCCAGTTACATCACCTGTGACTCGGCTGAAATCGAGGCAGAAAGAGGGGTTATTCGGGAAGAGTGGAGAACCCGGGACATCCCCCGTATGCGCCTGTCGGAACAACTGAACCCCGTGATGTACAACCATTCGAAGTATGCCGAACGTAACGTGATCGGGGACATAAATATCATCATGAACTTCAAACGTCAGACCTTGTTGGATTTTTACCACAAATGGTACAGGCCCGACTTACAGGCCGTGATCGTGATCGGTGATTTTGACGTGAACATGATGGAAAATAAAATTAAGAAAATTCTATCACCACTACCTAAAGCACAGCATCCGGTACAAAAAGAAGTGTATTCGGTTCCCGACAACCGGGAGCCTCTCGTTGGTATCTTGACCGATCCGGATGCCGGTGCCATGGTAGTCAGACTCATGTATAAACTGGATCTTCCTTCTCCAAGCGAAAGACAAACGGTGAAGGCCTACAAAACCGACTTGGAAAGAAGCTTTGTGTCGGAATTATTCAAAAAAAGAATCATCAACAAAGCTGCACAAGGTAATCCTTATATCCGTCAGGGATCAGTCAACTACACGGACTTAACACCCGACAAAAAGATGGTATTCATCATGGGAGCCGTGAAAGACAATAAAGTCAATGAAGCCTTGAACGAACTGGCTATCGAAGTGGAAAGAATAAAAAAGTACGGATTTACCCCGGAGGAGTTCAATGAACAACAAGCCAATATGCTTAAATCCGTCAAACTCCAGATGAACCAGAGAAAGAACCTCAAAAGCGTAGATATGGTGAAAGCCTGTTTGGCCCATTTCACCACGGGAACCCCAATCCCGCCGAATGAGTTCTTAGAAAAGATGTCAGTCTTCACGCTACAAAATCTGACCTTAGAGGAACTGAACCGTACAGCCCTAGAGATGTTCTCTGATGACAACATACTCATCACGATACTCGGTCCCCGGCGAGAAAACATCAGTTATCCCAGCGAACAAGAGTTAATCGCCACCGTCCGAAACGCCAAAGACCAAAACATCGCACCTTATGTCCACCGGACACTGAAAGACACCCGGCTAATCACGAAGACTCCAGAAGCCGGGAACATTCTGGAAGAGAAGAAAAATGACACGATGGGTACTATCGAATGGACTCTTTCAAACGGCGCAAAGGTCATCATAAAATCATACCCGAACAAAAAAGACATTGTTGACATCAAAGGATTTAGCAAAGGAGGGACTTCCACTCTACCGGAAGAAGAACTTGCCAACGGATTCATGGCCAACAATTTTTGCCAGCTCATGGGAGTGAAGAATTTCTCCCGGACCGATTTAAAACAAATTAATGTCGGCAAAGTCATCTCCCTCACGCCGGAAATCGGGGAGTATTACGAAACATTGAGTGGATATGCGGCCAAACGGGACCTGGAAACCTTGATGCAAATGATCCATCTTTATGTCACGGAACCAAACTTTGACCAACAAGAGTTTAACCATCAAATCGAAAAAATAAAAAGTACACTAAATAATCGCAAGGGCCTCCCAAAAGCCGAGTATAGTCAAGAAGTTCAAGGCGTGAAATACAACCATCACCCGAGGAAAACAAGCCTAACCCTTGAAAAAGTAAACACGATCACCTTCGAAAAGACAAAACAAATATACCAAGAACGTTTTGCCAATGCCGGAGACTTCACGTTCATTTTCACGGGAGACATTGACTTAGAAAAATTAAAACCACTCGTGGAAACGTACATCGCCTCTCTACCGACAACAGGGGTAAAGCAGGAATACAAAGATAACCACGTGCGTTACGCCAAGGGAAAAATCATCCGGCATATCGAGAAAGAGTTGACAACCGACAAAGCTTCAATCAGTATGCTTTACACGGCAAAACTCCCCTACTCCGCCGAAAACAAAATTCTCTCGGCTGCCTTCCGCTATATTCTCCGGGACAGATACATGAAATCCATCCGTGAGGAAAAAGGGGGAGCATACAGCGTCAGCGTAAATGCCACGGAAGAGGCTGTCCCGACAAACCAGGTCACGATAGAGGTGAATTTCGACACGGCCCCCTTCATGGCCGACGAAATGCTGGAGATTGTCCAGAAAGAAATCGATGATCTCGTCAAAAATGGCCCCTCATCTTCCGAATTGGAAAATGCGCAACGCTATTTCAACAAACTTTACAAGACAAACATTTCCACCAATTCCTATTGGCAGGAAACTTTATCAGACTACTACCGATACGGTATTGACAATTTCACGAATTACGAAAACACGATGAATGGTTTAACACCATCAGATATTCGTAAATTCGCCAAAACCGTGTTTGGACAGAAAAATAAAATGGAATTCGTATTATTACCAAAAAAATAACGGGATGAAGACAACAACATTTATCAAAAGTATTATTGCCACCCTTTTAATCGTAAGCAGCACTTTCACGGTAAAGGCTGACGAGGGAATGTGGCTGATCCATCTTATGGCCCAAACCAATTACGAGGCAATGAAAGCCAAGGGAGTCGAACTCTCGGCTGAAGAAATCTACAGTGAAACCGTTCCTTCTTTAAAGGATGCTATCGTGGCCCTAGATTTCGGAAGCTGCACGGGAAGTATGATCTCCAAAAACGGCTTGATGATCACGAATCACCATTGCGCTTACGACGACATCCAGAAGTTGAGTAGTCTTGAACATGATTACTTGAAAAATGGTTTTTGGTCAAAGAATCAAGGCGAAGAAATCCGTATTCCGGGCAAAACGGTCATGTTTCTGGACCGGGTGATCGACGTCACGGACGAATACCGGGAAGTACTGAAAAGTTTCGAGAAAGACGACGAAATGGCCCCCTACACTTCCAGAAGGGCCAACTCCGTGATCGAGAAGAAATACGCGAAGAAAGGATACGAGACCTCGTGTGCGGCCATGTTGCGAGGCAACAAATATTATTTATTCTATTATAAAGTGTACGAAGACGTGCGTCTTGTAGCAGCTCCCCCCACTTGTTTCGGGGCATTCGGGAAAGACACGGATAACTGGTCGTGGCCACAGCATAAAGGGGATTTTGCCATGTACCGGGTGTACGGTGACAAGGATGGAAACCCGGCCAAATACTCTCCGGATAACCAACCGATCACGCCAAAATACGTGCTACCCGTGTCAGTAGCCGGGATTAAGGAAGGTGACTACGCCATGGTCTTGGGCTACCCGGGATCAACTGCCCGCTACACGCCATCATTCGGGGTTAGCGAGAAAATTAACATCACGAATCCCGCCATGATCAAGGTTCGGGACACGAAGTTAGCTATCCTTCGGGAAGCCATGAATGCCGACGAGAAGATCAACATCCAATACGCTTCCAAATACTTCATGAACAGTAACTACTGGAAATACGCCATCGGTGAATGTGAATACACAAAAAAATATAATGTCGTCGGCCTTAAAACAGCCGAAGAGGCAAAACTAACCGCGTGGATCAACGCTGACCCCGCACGCAAAGCTAAATACGGTGATTTGGTCGAGGAATTGCGAGCCTGCTACGCATTCTCCGCTCCGTACATGGCTACCGCTATCTACCATCGGGAGGCTATCATAAACGGGGCTGACTTGACCCGCCTCGCCATGCGTTTTAAAGGATTCGAAAGTGCCATGGAAAAACAAGGATGTTGTGTCCTACACAAAGACTGCGCACAATGCAAGAACCTGAGACATTTCTGCGAACAATATTTCAAGGATTATGACGAGCAGGTTGACCGCAAGGTTTTCGCCGCCATGATCGAACTATACGTGAATAATATCGATCCGAAATTCTTCCCGGAAGAAATCGGTAACCTAGTGAAAAAATTCAAAGGTGACTACCAGAAATTAACGGACTATGTTTACAAAAATTCCGTGCTAACAACGAAAGACCGTTTGTTTGCTTGGTTAGACAAGGGGGTTGACCAAAAAACAATCGACAAAGACCCGGCATACCTGATCACGAAATCCGCCCAAACGAAAAACTACGAGTTGCGTGATTATTTAAAAGACAATAACCAAAAAATAGGTGCTTTACGCACGCTTTACATGGAGGCTCTTGTCGAGATGAACAAGGGAACTGTACTTCCCCCGGATGCGAACTCGACAATGCGAATTACCTACGGAACGGTTGGCGGTTACTCCCCGAAAGACGGCGTCACTTATCATTGCCGTTCTTCTATCGACGGCTACAAGGAGAAATACGTGAAAAACGACCCGGAATTCGACTTGAACCCGGATTGTTTGGCTGCTATCCAAAAAGGAGACTGGGGACGCTATGCCGATAAAGACGGCAAACTTTATACTGGATTCGCCACGGATCTCGACATCACGGGAGGAAATTCCGGTAGCCCCGTAATCAATGCCAAGGGCGAATTGATCGGTTTGGCATACGACGGCAACTGGGAATCCATGGCCGGAGACCTTTATTACAATCCGAAATATAATAAATGTGTATGCGTTGACATTCGTTTTGTTCTGTGGATTATAGACAAATACGCAGGGGCGTCAAATTTACTAAACGAAATTAGCATTGTTGAATAATAAAAAATTACTATATTTGTTTGGTCAAGGAGTGAGTAATCTTGATACGAAAAGCACACTACGATTATTTAATGTTTTTAATCAATCGGTCACTGAAGCACGCACCAAAAAAGTGATCTTAGTTTGATTCCTTGACATAGCGGTCTCCGAACGGGACCGCTTTTTTCGTATTTCACTCACCACACTCTCGCCTGTATTGTAGCATACTTTCTTGGGAGTCTCGTTAGTTTGTCCATTACAAGACGAGTAAAGAACCGTGACAAGTTCTCCGCATTCGCTCGTTGATTTCCCGTTAACTTCCCGTTGACTTCCCGTTAACTTACTAACGAGACACTCAAAAGGATACGACGCAAGTAACCGACAAATATATAGATCGTCCGAAAAACAAGACCACCAACGGTAACCCGCAAGCCAAAGCAAGGTTCTAGCATATTATTCACTGATTTCCAACTCACAACGATTTAACATCAAAAATAATCCCAAACATACACATTCATTAAAAATAATTTCTATCTTTGTCCCGCATTTGGAAAGATGCAGGAGTGGCTGAACTGGCACGCCTGGAAAGCGTGTAAACCTCTAAAGGGTTTCGGGGGTTCGAATCCCCCTCTTTCCGCTAGGAAATATTGAATTTCAGAGAGTTGGAAGTTAAATTCTAACTCTCTTTTGTTTTTAATAGCATAGTCTGTTTTAGGGTGCTTTAATGTCTGTTTTCGACTGAAAGTTAAACCAAGAGTTAAACCGAAAACAAACGTGAATACAACCATTAATGTCTTGTGTTACAAATCAAAAACTCTTACAAAACAAATGAAGTTATTTTTCATTCTAAAATAGAAATATACCTCTCCAAAGAAACTTTTTCCGCTTCGGCAACTAGCAAGTAAAAATCATCATGTTGTTGCTCCGTGTGAGAAACCTCCAAAGCCTTGTAATAACGTAACTTCATATCATTATCACTTTTAAAAGTAACAATAGTATAACCTTTTTGCAGTAAATAAAGATTCATCAGAAGTCGAGAAGTACGCCCGTTACCATCTATAAATGGATGTATCCTCACCAGTTCATCATGCAAGTAAGCGGCGATAATAACAGGATGAATATTTTCTTTTTCCATACTTTGAAATGCAAGCATGAAATCTTCCATTAGTTTCTCTAACAAATAAGGTTGAGACGGTACGTGTGTGCTACCCGAGATCATTACAGGTACGGTTCTATAACTTCCAGCATTCTCTCTATCTATGCCATGTAACACAAGTGCATGAATCTCCTTGATTGTCCTTTGGCTTATTTCAATATCCTGTTGAGCAACCTCCTTTATATAGTCAATAGCCTCTGCATGATTGATTGCCTCCAAGTGTTCACGCATGGATTTACCAGAAATGGTGATTCCTTCATTCACGACAAGTGCTGTTTCTTGTAAAGTGAGGGTGTTTCCCTCTATACGGTTGCTCTCGTAAGTGTATTCTATATCCAAAGCATCTTGTATTTTCTTTAACGCCTCAACGGGTAAAGGACGCAAGGACGATAACCGCAGTTTCAATGAATCCACTTCTTTTAATAAATCAACCAACTTGCTATTCATGTTGCCATATTTTTAGTTGATTACAAAGGTAAGAAATTATCAGTGTTTATATCTAGTGGGAAAATACAAAATTTTGGTCGATATATACATTTGAAATGCCCCCCAAAAGTTGGACACAAAATTATCAACTTATTTGATGAAGGGGCTATCCAAAAAGTCATTTTATCCTCCAAAAACTCCTCCGTCACTTCGTGCCACCTCCTCTATAAACAGAGGAGGAGCTGGTGACTTTTACTGAAAACAGGGAGCATTTCAACTCTCCCTCTGTTTATAGGGGGGGAAGAGAGTTTGAAAAATAACTTTTGGGACAACCCCTTTTCATTTAATCGAGTTTTAATTCTTTTTTTGTTATAATATTCAATATACTCATCTAAAGTCGCCTTACGGTAGAGTAAATATTAACATGAAAAACATACACGTATGGAGAAGAAAAACACATTTTTAGAATAACGATTACACGATTATAATTAGATAGTTAGACAACATTATTAATCAACATCGGTAAAGCAAATGTTTAAAACGGGATACAAAATAAGAGCATTTTAAATAAGTGCAAAGCGGTGATAGCTCTGTCGAAGTAAGGGACATTGCCGAAGAGAGAACACTACCTTCCAAGCTGGGAATTGCGGGTTTGAGTCCCATTTTTCCGCTCTCATTTTAAAGCACTTACGTTTGTAGATGTTTTTTCATTCCAGGCCATTTTCATGGTTTTATCCCCTCATGTAAGCAAAATAAGCCCTGTGTAAACCAAGATATAAACCAAATCATTATCCGGCTCCCCATGTACGCGTTAAAATAAAAGAAGTAATAGGAATCCTACCGAGAATTAAGAGAGAAAATACCTCTTTTTCGAAACTGATTCAGAGCTTACTCGTGGCTCATGCAGCCCGGATAGAATAAGCCCCGATTAAGCTCTAAATAAGCAACGAACGAGAGGTAGTTTCTCGATCACTTCACGGTTAGATTATACTTGATTCTCTACACAAACTGAAAAGCAGAACAAAATAAATTTGTTCAAAAGCGCCTTTGATGGATTTTCAACGGATCAGCTTTTAGAAGATGATGAGGTTTATCACCCATTTTTATACATGGTGGTAAATTTGAAAAACTGACTTATATATGGAAGTTGATAATTTTCCACCAACTAGCACGAACAACATTTATAAGCATATGTTTGCCGGAGGCATCCTTGTTGCACGACGAAATTGAAATCACCTCCTATTAATTTTACTTATCGCTCTTTAAAATGGTGGTTATCATCAAGTGATAAGATGCGAGTATGCAGTGATAGTACCCAACTGTCACTCTACAACCGGAAAATTCCCATAATTCTGACGAGAAAATAGATTCTAATTCTTCTTATTTTTCACGAGGACTACAAACAATCCCAATTCTTATCGATTTTTAACGGGAATTCTACAACGATATTTTCTGCAAAGCGTATCAATAGTACAATTTCACCAGACAGATGATAATATCAAAAGGGAAATAAAGAGATTGCTAGCATAGGTAGAGAGTGAGAATTCCCGGGGTCACAGCCAGGGAGTATAGTGAATGTAGATTGTTGCTAGTCTCGGTGCGGTTACTTCGTGATGAACGTAACCGCACTTTTTTATTCCATATTATTGAACAATCATGAAAAACTTTCCCGCATATTACGGATAGTCTAAGATATTTGGTAATTTTGTGGTGAAAAATAAAAAAGATTATGGACGATTTACAACATATAGGATATAGCCGGGAGGTCATTGAATTCGTTGCCGTTGCTAAAGAGTTTTGCGGTTACCTGGAAGGCTCTCACGAAGAAGACGCCAGCGAATTGCTTTCGAAATTACAAAAGTTCATCCCGCTAATTTATCTGAAAGGTAGCTTATTACCCTCGTGCGAAAGTGACAACCTCGGTATGATGGAAGAGGTGGTGACCGAAGAGGATTACAACGCCTTGCTCGCGACATTAAGCCGGACACTGGGCGAGAATGACGAATATCTGGAGGTTTTCGACGACAACATGCAATACAGCGAAACTCCGGTCGTGAACTCGATTTCCGAGAAACTTTGTGATATTTACCAGGATTTGAAAAATTTCATTTCCGCGTATCGCAGTGGGATGATCGATGTCATCGAGGAAGCATTATGGCAATTAAATAACAGTTTTGAATTATACTGGGGGAAGGCGTGTACCAGTGTATTAAGAGCGATACACCTGGCAATATATAAAGTAGTAGACACGGACGACTCCATGTAAGAGAGATAGACATGGAATACAAGACGAAGATCAGCGAGGAAGAAATAGAGGAATTACCAAACTTCACGTTTGACGGGGAGATCATCGTGATTGATCATGAGGATAAAGTTGATGCGGCCGTGGACGATTTATCGTCCTACCCGTACATCGGGTTCGATACGGAAACCAAACCGGCATTCAAGAAAGGGGTAACACATCAGGTAGGCCTGTTACAACTGGCCACCGATAAACGGGTATACTTATTCCGTTTGAACAAATGCGGCCTGTCCGAATCGTTACAGGACCTTTTGGCCAATGAAAATATAATGAAAATCGGTGTCGGGATACGCGATGACATTCGGGGACTTAGGAAACTAGCCAATTTCATCCCGGCAAGCTTTCTGGATTTACAAATATTTGCCAAGGCATTCGGCATAGAAGAGATGTCATTCTCTAAATTAATGTCGATTATTTTCAAGGTGAAAATATCCAAACGACAACGAACGTCAAACTGGGAAGCCCCACGATTGACCCCTGCACAATTACATTACGCGGCAACCGATGCGTGGGGGGCGCTAAAAATGTACAAGGCGTTAAAATCCGGCAACAGCCAGTTACAACAAGTGTCCTAGAGTTTGTAAAGTAATACTTTATAAACTCTCTCCCACGGGTACGGAAAAATAAAACGTGGTACCTTTCCCCTCTTTCGATTCAAACCACAATTTCCCGTGATTCATTCTCACGAAATCCTTACAGAGTTGTAGCCCCAACCCGCTCCCCTTCTCTTTCTGCGTCCCGTAAGAAATAAAATGTAATCCATCATCCAACAAGCCTTGCTGATGTTCCTCACTGATTCCCTGCCCCCGATCCTTCACGATTACCGTCAAAAAGCCGTTTTCTTCCCTGCAGTCCACATCAATCCTTCCCCCCGTGTAGCTGAATTTAATCGCATTGGATAATAAATTACGCAACACGGTCTTCATCATATTCACGTCCGCGTACCCGGTAAAAGGTCGATCAATATGATTGTAAATCTTTATTCCCTTCGCCCCTGCTATATTCTCCTGCAACACGATCACTTCTTTCGCCGCCTCCGTGAAAGAAAATGCCTGCCTGTACGGCTGTAATAATCCATTCCGGCTATTGCTCCATAACAACAGGTTTTCCAGCAACAAGAAAGCCTCATCCGTAGTCTCCTGCAACATCTTGATAAGATTCTTTATATTATCATCCGGAATTTTCTCTTTCTGGTGATCAAGCGCTTCAAGAATCATTTTAAGCGTACCGATCGGGGCCCGCAAATCATGAGCGATAACAGAATACAGCTTGTCTTTAGAACGGGATACGCTTTGAATACGTTCATTCTGCCTTTCGATGATACGCTGTGATTCCAGTAAAAGCAATTGATTATTTATGCGAAGGATCAGCTCCCTTTTACTCAACGGCCGGGAAACGAACTCCACCCCCTCGTAATCGACCACCTTCCGGAAATCTTCATAACGGTTGGGGATCGTCATGTAGAGTATCGGAATCTGCTTGGTCAAGGCGCTCTGTTTCAACTGGCGGACAACCGTAACCCCCTTCCCTTCCTCTAGCGCCAAGCGAATAATAATCATATCCGGTAGCCTCAACTTCGCAAGTAGAAATACCTCGTCCGCTTCCAGAGTAGGTAATAATTTAAAATTCTCTCCAGCCAGCAGGCTTTTCATCTTTTCCAAATTCGAAACAGAATCGTCAGCCAAAAGGATTGTATATTCGCTATGATCTATATGCATTCGCCACAAATTTATAACCAATTTTTGATAAAAGTTCCTCGTAGAGCTTATTAAATGCCATAGCTTTTTGACTTAAATTATCAAATGATTCATTATTACCAATTTCATTCTCTCCCGATAAATTATCTTTGATTGATTTCCACATCGGGTACATGGTTTCGGAGAAAGTTTGCAATTCAGTTTTCAGCAATGTTAATTCACGTTCCATCTCCTTGAAACGAGTCACGTCATGCCCGACCAAGTGAATTTCGGTGTGATCCCGATCTAACCTGACCGGATAAGCATACCACTCGATAAATACCACCTCATCATCACGCATTACCTTGGCATTAAACGTCAACAAATCCTCTGGGAACTTCACCACTTCCTCCAATTTCTTTGATGAAATATCCATTTCAGTCATTAGCTCCCCGATCCGACTCCCGATAATATCATCCGGACTATCCCCGAATAAGGAATAAAATGTCTTGTTCGAGAAACTGATATGTAAATGCCGGTTCAAGCGAAGAATGTAATCCACCCGGTTTTCGACAAAGTCCTGATACAAGGCATGATGTTTCACCAATTTTCTTAAAATCAACTCTTTTTCGAGCGCTCCGGATAGCACGGAGGCTACCTGTACCAAAAAGGCAATCTCGTCCCCCGACCACGGCTCCTCGTGGTGACAACGACTTAAGCACAAAAAGGAAAAAAGATGACTGGATATATACAAGGGTAAAAATATAGCACAATTGACCCCCGTCGCCTGCATGATATTCTTCAAACTCTCGTTCGTCACGTCATTTATATCCCGAATATATATATAATTGTCCCTCTCTAAATCCTGTTCTAACTTCCGGTCATAATAGAAACCGCGTTTCTCCCCTGACTCCGGGAAAACAGATTCCCCGGTACGGGTCCATTCTTCCGATATGGTAAATGTCATATCGTGATTAATACTCACGATATAAACCTGATCGGCCCGCTCGTGTTCGCCCAGTTTCTTTAATGCCAACTTCACGTTTCTATTCAAACCCACGCTAGTGGATAATAAAACGTTTAAATCAGATAAAAACTCTGCTCCTGTTATGTTATTTTCTGTCTGCATACGCTTGTTTGGATCGTTTAGTCCTCAATATTTGTTTCTTTTTCTAGTATTTATACACGAATTTCACACTTCAGGTTACATGATTCTACATTTTTATATAACAAGATTAAAATTCATTTACAAACAACTTTCTATAAGCCAATATATTAAATATAGGCCCTAAATTTAGTCTATAAAAAACTCTGAAAACATTTGGTAACTGAGAAGATTTTTGTACTTTTGTGCCCGGGTAAGTCCTATGCGACCAGCTCCTGTCGAACTCCCCCAGGGTCGGAAGACAGCAAGGGTAGATGGTTGAGCGGTGCGACATAGTAAGCTTACCCTTTTAGGAAATGCCTCTTTAGCTCAGCTGGCCAGAGCACGTGATTTGTAATCTCGGGGTCGTTGGTTCGAATCCGACAAGAGGCTCAAAAGAAGGGAAGAAAAGTGAGTGAGTTCTTTTTTAAGTTGCTGTTGTAGCTCAGGGGTAGAGCACTTCCTTGGTAAGGAAGAGGTCATGGGTTCAAATCCCATTAACAGCTCAGAGGTAGCAGTCAATAAATTGACTGCTTTTTTGTTTTATTATATTTAAATAGCTAGGGTTCAAATGGTAATCTGCCAAAATAACTACTCTTGATTTCTAAAGTCGAACATAAAAAAGGACGATCCCCAGAGTTTTTTAGGCGCATAGTAAAAAAGCTGTGTATACGGATATAAGTTTGTACCTTTGCAGAAAAGAAAAACAGTAATGGAAAAGAA
>NZ_JADMSV010000037.1:0-33921 GCF_015560935.1 Butyricimonas sp. BSD2780061689_150309_C8 | reverse complement strand
AACCGGGTCAATTTCGAGTGGATTTCAAGGACCAAGTTCTATTGGAAAAGAAGGGCCAAATTAGTGCGGATTTTCCATTAAGCAACTTAACTTCAATTGATGGAGATTTATTAATTTGCGGATCAAATAATGAAAAATATTCCTTTTTGAAGATAAACACTTTAACAGGCTTAGATAAATTATCAATGGTGGGAGGTAACATAAAAATAGAATCTTGTTTTACTTTAGAGAATATATCATCGTTATCTTCCTTAAAGACCATAAGAGGAAATGAATTTACAATTCATAATTGTAGAGTACTAAATAATTTCACATCTTTACTTGAAGTCTTACAAAATTATGGTGGAATTTTTACAACAAGTGCTAATGCTTATAATCCAACAATGGAACAAATTTTGAACGGGCAAGGAAAACCACAAGAATAATTTATAAATATATCACTCCAGATACTTGTTATGTATTGGGAGTGATATATTAAAGCATACAAGATTATGAATAAAAAGCAAATAGTAAATGGACTAACACGAGATGATATAGTCTTATTATATAGATATCTTGAGTTCTACGAGAAGAAGCAAATTAAAACTTTTACCACGGACAAGCAACTTAAAGCTTTACTTTTTGGCAATGTTTCTCAAGTATGGTTGTTAGTGAGAGGATGCAATTTAAAATCCACTAAAAAAGGAAATATACCAACGGACCTTCCTCCTAAAAATACCATATATTTCGTGAAACATTACACAATAATGCTTTCATTGTTATATCATCTTAGAAATTCAATAGCACATGCTTTAATGTACAAAGTAGGTAAGGAATATCATGTCTGTGATATTGAATCAAACAAGAATAAACGATTAACTATGATTGGAAATATTGATGTAACTATAGTCAAAAGTTTGATAAAACTAATTGTTTAGTAAATGCTTGTGTGTTTTGTATTGTTTATATCCCCAAAAAAGCCAGCACCTAAAATATATAATAGGTACTGGCTTCAATCATTTAGTTGTGCTGTCTTTTCTTGACGAGCTTCGGTTTGGGTTTTCCAAAAATATCAGGATATAACATTTTTAATCTCTCCATGTTTACATACCTGAATAAATCCATTTCATGGAAAATTCGATAATGTTCTACACCAAACCATTCTGAATTGGAGTTTTTTCCTTTCTTACGTAATTTCATAGGAATAAATTTTTCTAACAAACAAAAGAGTATCTAATTCAGGAAAGAACATCAGGTCTATCATTTACATGTACAAAGATACTTGTTGAATAGGATAGCACCAAGTAAATATACCAGAATATCAAATATTTATATATGTAATAACGTATTGATTTATTGTTATATTGACAGCTTGGAAGATAAAGAATATTGCATTTTAGATATTCCTCATGACAGAATTTTAGTTAGTGAGTAATATCCTTCATTTTAGGTATTATATGCCAATCCAGAAGAAAAGTCACCATGTTTAAATTTCAAGATTCAGAAAAACATATTGCTTAAAAAATTATCACAAATAAAGGGATTTATATATATTTATATCATCAAACAGACCTCATAAATATGTAGAGTATGAATAACTTGAATAAAGATATATTATTAGGAATAGCAATAGGCGATGCTTTAGGATTACCTGTACAGTTCTTGGATAGAGAGGTTGTGGCAAAGAATCCTGTTACAACCATGATAGGATACGGTCAATTTAATGTGCCCGCAGGTACATGGTCTGATGACAGTTCTTTATCTCTTTGCTTGGCAGAATCATTGTGTAAAGGATATGATCTAAGTGATATTGCTAATAATTTCGTGAAATGGATGTTTGAAGGCTTCTGGACGCCATTCAATAAAGCATTTGATATAGGTAAAACAACTTACTTTGCCGTTGTTAATTTGAGGAATGGGGTATCTCCATATCTGGCAGGAATGGATAGAGAACGAGATAACGGTAATGGCTCGCTTATGAGAATATTACCATTGGTGCCTTATATCCTAAACGTGGAGCCAGAAGAGAGGTACAAGATCATTGGTGAGGTATCATCATTGACACATAGACATCCAAGAAGCATTCTGGCTTGTATTGTATTATGCGACTTTGCGATACAGTACATCAACCAACAATCATGCGAGAAGGCTTACCAGACCATGCAACAGACACTATTACAGCTTTTAAAAAGGGAAATGTTTATTGAAGAAGATGTTCCTTTTAAAAGGTTAGTGGGATTGTCTTATAACGAATTTAAGGCAATTGAATTAAAGGATATACGTTCTACTGGATATGTGATTGATACACTGGAAGCCAGTTTGTGGTGTATCTTTAATACTTCCAATTTCAAAGATGCGGTATTGAAGGCTGTAAACTTGGGCGATGATACTGATACAGTTGGAGCTATTACAGGAGGATTGGCAGGTATTATATACGGTAATGATTCTATTCCTTCTGAATGGATAAATGTATTAGCAAGAAAAGATGATATTATAGAATTAGCTAATAGATTAGATTCTGTAAAAGGATAACAATTCAATTATGCTATTATAGAGGGTTTGCTTCACCAGAGGTAAACCCTTTTTTATTTCAAGTAAGTTTAGAATACAAAATTCCAATAGGTGAGAAATTATAAGGTATTAAGCTTTATATACCAGTTCTAAGGAAAAGTCACCAACTAGTATATTGAAAGTAGAGAGATTGATAAAGTTGAAATTTAATGTGTAACCAATTAATAACAGGAAGTATGTGTATAAAAATCATATCAATACCACCATAATTCAGTGGTAAGTTACTTGTGTATAAGCTATATGTTACTTATATTTGAATTCGTGTTTAAAGTTAATTGATATTGTTACGTTAATGTTGATAAGAGTATGATTGTTGTAAATTTTATACCCAAATAAGTATTGGGGATTTGGAAAATGGTAAGCATTAAGAGTAATGCTTTGATAAAGAGAGTTTAATGAATTATTGATTAATGACAGATACCTGAAAATGGTAGCGGTTTTGGTAGCGGTGAGAGGGGTAAAAACGCCTAAAAACACTCCATAAACAAAAATCAGCCACTTTGTAAGTGACTGATTTTCTGAGGTCGGTAGCAGATTTGAACTGCTGTACACGGTTTTGCAGACCGCTGCCTAACCGCTCGGCCAACCGACCCTATTGCGATTTTGCGTGGCAAAGATAAGGTGATATTTTGGATTTTGCAATACCTTGCTACAATTTATTTTGATAAAGTAACACTCGTGGCTGCGATTTTTCCTCCTAGTGGAGGGTTTAGTTTTGAAACCTTGATAGTTACATGAGAAATTTGTGGGAAGGCATTATAGAGTGCGTCGATCATTCTTTTGGCCACGTGTTCCAACAAGTGTGAGGTAATCATCATTTCTTTGGCGATAATCTCGTATGCGGTGAGATAACTTAATGCATCTGCGATGTTATCTGTTTGGGCAGCCTTGCTGCAATCTGTTTCGATACGGGCGTAAACCATGAATTTATTTCCCACGACACGTTCCGTTTCATAACATCCGTGGAAGGCAAAAAATTCCATTCCTTCAATTTCGATGATTCCATTCATAATTGTTAACTTTTGTTTCTGCAAAAATAATAGTATCTTTCGTCTTTAAATACAAAAGAGCCGACGGGGAATGTCGACTCTTAAGATTACATTACTAACTACTAACCTAAACCATACAAACTTATGAAAAATCTTCAATCTCTTAAAGACGGTGCAAAGATAAAGCGCCTGTTGTATATAGACCAATTTTTATTGTTAATAAAAGCTATTAATTGGGTTAATGTTAGTTAATCTTCTCGTACCTCTAAAGCTATATTTTGAGTGATTATAACTGTATTCCATTGTAACTGATTAATTCATAGTGACGATGGTATTTTTGTCGTGTGAATGCAGATGTATTTTTGTTAATTTCTTGTTAGTGTATGGCCTATAAAATGAATTTTATTTGTAAGTTTAACAAATCGTTTAAGATGAATTAATTATTATGGTAGATAGGATAAAAGTGTCAGATATTCAGTGTATTATTGAACAAGCGGGAGTGTTGATAAAAGAGGTGTATGATAAGAGAAATTTTAATGTAGAGCTAAAGGGAGATAATACACCCGTGACAGAAGCGGATAAAATTTCGAGTGAGTATATTACAAGTGCTTTGAAAAAGTTATATCCGGAGATTCCGGTGATTAGCGAAGAGGCGTCATTACCGGTTTATGAAGAAAGAGAGAAATGGGTGTATGCTTGGATTATTGATCCTCTGGATGGTACAAAGGAATTTATATATCGGAATGGGCGTTTTTGTATTAATATTGCTCTTGTCGAAAAGGGAAAACCCGTATTCGGGATGATTAATAGCGTGTGTGATGGTGAGATTTTATGGGCTTTTGCAAGCGGGGAGAAAGGAATAGTAAAAAAAGGAAAGGAAGAAGCATTGTCGGGAATCGGGGAAAAAAGTTCAAAGTTGAGAGTGGCTGTCAGCCGTTTTCATATAACAGAATGGGAACTACGGTATGTCGATTATTTGAAATCTCTGGGCCATGATGTTGAACTTGTCCCGTTAGGAGCATCATCAAAACATTGCCTTCTTGCTAAAGGAGAGGTGGATATATGTCCTAAATTCGGGAAATGTTCGGAATGGGATGTTGCTGCAGGACAAGTGCTTGTTGAAGCAACTGGTGGTTGTGTGGTAAATGCGGAGACAGGAGGGGAGGTTCGGTATAATAAACAGAATATGATAAGCCCTCCCTTTGTTATGTTTGGTAAACGTGTTTACGACGAAATTAAAGAAGGAAACAAGACTTTTTTAGATTTCAAGGCAAAAAGTGTGGTAAAAAATGATTATCTTGGGGCTCGAAGAAATGAAATAAAAAAACAAGATATAATGGAAAAACAATACGCGAAAGAATTAGTCGAGTTTATACATGAGAGTCCGACGAACTTTCATGCTGTGGCAAATGCCAAAAAAGAATTACTTGGTAATGGTTATAAGCAACTTTTCTCTGGTGAAGCATGGCAAATAGAAAAAGGAGGTAAATATTTCGTGACGAAAAATCACTCTTCCCTTTTTGCTTTCGAGATAGGTAGCGGGGAGATCGCTGAAGAAGGGTTCAAGATTATTTGTGCCCACAGTGATTCTCCGACGTTTAAAATCAAACCGAATGCAGCAATGCCTGTTGCCGGGAAATATTTGAAGTTAAACACGGAAGTGTATGGTGGGCCCATTATGTACACGTGGTTTGATAGGCCATTGTCCATGGCTGGACGGGTCATGTTGCGTAGTTTGAATCCGTTGAAACCTGCGACTCAGTTCGTGAATTTCAAGCGTCCATTAATGGTTATTCCTCACATTGCCATCCATTTTAACCGTGCCGTGAACGATCAGGGAAACCCATTGAGCAAGCAGAAGGATATGCTTCCCGTGATTGCCATGATAAATGAGACTTTCGAAAAAGATAATTACTTGGTTAAACTTATTGCGGAAGAGATGGGTGTAAGTCAGGAAGACATACTTGATTTTGACTTAACTCTATATGAATACGAGAAAGGCTGTTTGTTCGGGGCGAACGAGGAATTCATTTCAAGTGGCAAGCTGGATGATTTAGCCATGGCTCATGCCGGGTTAAAAGCATTCGTGGCTTCAGAGAAATGTCGTAAGACAAAAATCCTTGCTATTTTTGATAATGAAGAAGTGGGAAGTGGAACGAAACAGGGTGCTGGTTCTCCGATTTTGAGAACGATTGTTGAACGTATCGTTTTTGGCTTGGGAGGTAAACCAGAAGATTTGTATCGAGCAATTCATAATTCGTTCATGATTTCTGCGGATATGGCCCATGCTCTTCACCCGAACTACGTGGAGAAACATGATCCTACGAATCACCCGGTAATAAATGGTGGTCCAGTAATCAAGATCAATGCGAATCAGAAATACATCACGGATGGGGATTCTGCTGCCGTGTTTAAGACGATTTGCAAGATGGCGGGGGTACCTTGTCAGGAATTTGTAAACCATTCAGATATGGCAGGAGGTTCAACTTTGGGAAATATATTATTATCGCAAATGGAAATGCGTGGAGTGGATATCGGTAATCCCATGTGGGCAATGCATTCCGTTCGGGAAACGGGCGGGGTTTTGGACCATGCTTACGTGATAAAAGCTTTCACCACGTTTTATAATATTTAAAATTGTTGTTATTTGAAGGAAAAGTCGGGCTGGTAATCGGTCCGGCTTTTTTTGAAAAAATAGAAATGAAAATAGTTTCGATTTAATTGTTGGTTTGACGAAAAATAAATTTGTAAGTATTGAGAATCAAAATATAGAATGATTGAAGCCATCAGATTAAATCGAAACTGTTTTTGAGATTAATTGTATTTTATTTGTTTAAGAGAGATTTTAGGTTGTCAGCACAGCCCAGAGTGGATGGTTTCATGTAATTAACCTCTACAATTTTTCCGTTTTTGTCTATTAGCATGAAACGAGGAATAAATTCGATGGCATATTCTTTATAGAAAAAGGAATCGGTTCCTCCCTCTACAATAAATTGTTGCCATGCAAGGTCCTTTTCTTCGACCATTTTTTTCCAAACTTTTGTCTTTGTGTCAACTGATATACTAATAAATTCAATCCTGTTATCATCTTTAAATTGTTCGTGTAAAGTAGCTACATGAGGAATTTCTGCTTTGCAAGGTGCGCACCAAGTAGCCCATACGTCAATGTAAACCATTTTCCCTTTGAAATCTGATAGGCGAACTTTTTGACCATCAATACCAATCATTTCAAAATCGGGAGCCATTACTCCATTACGAATTTTAAAATAATTTAGATACACGTCCAATTTTTTTTGACAACCAGCAACTAAAGCCGTGTCTGTACAAATAGCTTTGTATTTATCGAAAATCTCTTGAATATTAGGATTTTTTGCTCCTTTCAGTTGTAATTCCATGTATTCTGTGGTATGTCTATTTCTGGTTGATTGATCCGAGATCACATTTTCAATTGTCTCTAGATAATGGATTGATGTGTTGCCTGTATTGGAATTGTTGCTTTTGTCCATATACCAGTGAATAACTCCGGAAATTACGTTGTAGTCAGCTTTACAAGAGTCCGTCAGGTCAATGCTTTGGATGAAAGTTATAAAATCTTGATCTGTGTTAGCTTTGGCTTGATTGGTTTGATAGTAGTCTAATCCGAGATACAGAGGTACGACGTTTTGTAGTTGAGTCCATGTCTTTCTTAATTTCTCATCAGAAACTCTTTTTAGTCTTTCTTCGGCAACACTCACATTTTCTTTTATTTTGACTTGGTATGCTTTGAAAGGAATATTTTCGACAGATGTTAGCCACTTTCGTAACTGACCGAGTTGAGAGAAGGCATACTGGTAATTATTTTCAGCGGCACGATCTCCTTTGAAAATGATTCGTTTTACACCATCTTTTTGCATATTAACGGTCATGTTGATTTCATCTCCGGGTTGTAGGTAAAGAGGCATTTCCTCGCCTGCTATAGATAAAATTTCGGGTATATATTGTTCGTTTTGATAGATAAATTTTCCATTTTTTTCTATTTGTACGGTATCTATCTGTTTTTTTCTGCCTACCCAATAGGACAGATATATATTTTCATCTTCATGCTGTTTGACTGTACCTTGGATTTTTATTTGTGCGTGAATCGTGTTAACTATTCCACTGAATAGTATGAACAGAATAATATATTTTTTCATGATATGTAAAGAAATCTGTTATTTTAAATATTGAGCAATCTTTTCTTCTAATTCTTTTCCTCTTAGGTCTTTTGCAAGGATGCCTCCTGTTGGATCCAGTAATATCGTGTGAGGAATTGCTCCTACCACGTATGTTTTAGATGCTTCTTTATTTTCATCGATCATTTGTGGCCAATTCATTTGTAGCTCCTTGATCTTTTTTTGCCAGGCATCTTTGTCTTGATCAATAGATATGCTGACAATCTCCAAACCCTTCTCCTTGTATTGATGATATAGTTGTTTTAGTTCCGGCATTTCAATACAGCATGGTTTACACCATGATGCCCAAAAATCAATTAGCACATATTTACCTTTACCTGCATAATCGGATAAACGGCTAGGTTGGTCTTGCATGTTTACTGCAATCACATCTTGGAATATCTTGCCTACAGCTACGGCTTTGTACGTGTTTATCCGTTTGGAAATCTGTTGCATAAGGGGATGGCGGAGGCTTATTGAATCGGCTTTTTCAACCACATCGACGAGTAAGCGATCCGGTAGTCCCATAATTTCCATGAGTAAACTTTTACCTGCCGGATTATTAATGTTTTCTTTGACAAATTCTAGCGAAAGTAGTCGCATTTCTCGCATATAACTTTGACTATTTTTGTCTAGGGAATCTAGCGTGTTACGTGTTAGTTGTCCGGCTTGTTCCAAACGGTACATTTCTTCGGAAGATTGCCTCATTTTGTTGTAGGGAATATACCAGCGATTGAAATGCTGTTGCAAGAGTTCGTTGTTAGGAGTTCCTGCAATTAGCGTGTTCCCCTGACTGTCAGAAGTGATCTTGATATTGCCCTCTTCCAATATGAATTGAGTTGTCCATGCAGGTTTCCCCTGTTCGATGATACTCAATAAGGCGGTTTGAGGAGAGACAGAGGTTTGTGCGAACTTGAATTCTCCTTGATTAATTATGGTTGAATCAATGGACTGCGGTCTCATATTTTCTTCTTCAATGATTTGTAAATACACGGTTTTACCGTTCCATTTTGATTCAATTTTTCCTTGTATAACACAAGCAGGCTTACCACAGCCGGCATAACCAAAAGTAAGGAATAATGCGATGTATATTATAAAATTTTTCATCATTAATGTTTTAATAAATATTTTGTTGCATAGCTCCATTGGATAATTCAATCTCGTTCTCTCTGATCGGGAATGCGTATTTTCTAGAGTTCTTTTTCAATGTATAAATAATTGGTTCCTCTTTATCATAGATGGCTGTGGAACTGATGCGGTAGAATGTTCGGGTAACGTCTGCGATGTCGTCATTAGGGTCTTCGTTGTTATTTAGCCTACGAAGGTCGAACCAACGTTGAGAGAATGGCATTTCTCGACGTCTTTCTTCTAAAATTTGACGGATGGCTTCCGTTTGATTATTTGCTTGAAGCTTTACCCATTTACCGGGAACCATACGTTTAGCTCTTAATGTGTTTACAGTCTCTATCGCTTGGGTGTAATCACCTAAACGTGCTTGACTTTCAGCTTTGATCAAATACATCTCAGCGGTAGTTGGTCCGCTAGGAATATGGTTCATAGAAAAGAATGTGTATACCGGATAAGGGTAATCGCAAAGGTACATATCCATCACTCCTTCAGTAAAGTGGTATTTGTAACGAAGGTCATGCTCCGTGTCATATAAATCCTGTAAATCTTCACTTGGGAAAAATAGAGTTGATACATTTGTCGAGTACAGGAATTTCATATAAAGTGTTTCTTTCCATTCAATCCGTTTGGTATATATATTGGCATCCCATTCGAACGTGGTCGGGAAATTAATTCCTATACCCATTGAATCTTCCTCACCCATTTCAGTGTTGTAATCCACTAATGTACTGTATTCTGTTAGAGCATCATTTGCATGCTTTAGTGCATTGGTATAATCATTACGGTTCAGGTAATATCGAGCCATGAAACCGTTAATGCCGGCTGTGTTGGCTCTCCAATGTTTACATTTACCATCTTGTATTAATGTGGTTTTGCATTTAAGGGCCTCTTGTAAATCAGATTCGATAAATTTGTATGTATCTTCAAGAGTTCCTCTTCCTGCGGATTCTTCAAAACTTGTAGATCTTTTCAAAGGTATGCCGGGTTCAGTCTTTGTGGCATCCGTGTAAGGTAGACTATAAGTGTTTACAAGATTCCAATGGCTGTAAGCTCTAATGAAATGGGCCTCCGCTTTTAGCCTAGCTTTGTCTTCATTACTACCTTCAACATCGTTCAAGCAAGAGAGTACCATGTTTGCCCGGAAAATCTTACTGTATTCGCCTGATTTATTGTATCCGTCCCCGCCCCAGAAGACATCACTTCCATTAGCTAAATTCTCGTAGTCCCACAAATAGCTTTGAAGGATTTGGGTTGGTCCGGGAAAGAACATCGGTTGAGCATCATATAATGCGACAGGAAATCCGTAGTCATCATGCCCGCATAGTGCAGCTTTATTGGGTTCTTCGCAAAAATCAGTATATTTAGCTAGGATAGCATCTAACTGTTCAATCGTGCTAACAGGTAGACGTGTACTTTTGGAGGGTAATTCGTCCAAAAAGTCATCACAAGCGGTGAATAGAATGATCCCACAGATGATGGATGCTATTTTTCTTGATATTTCAATTGCTTTTTTCATGGCTTCTTGTTTTAGAAATCTAACTTAAATCCAAAAGTGTATTGAGGCTGCAAACGATAAGTCCCTAATGGTGTTTCCGGGTCCTCATCATATTTGTTATTAGTAATCACGAACAAGTTGTTAGCTTGAGCGTAGAGACGTAAAGAGGAAATACCGATTTTTGCTAATAATTTAGCCGGTACATGGTAGGTCAGGTTGATTTCCTGTAGACGAACGTGATTCGCCTTATCTGCTAGATAGTCCAGGCTCTTGTACATGGGAAACCATGTGCTATACGTCTTTTCCACGTCGTTTTGGGGTAACGGTAACATCTTCATCGGATCACAATTCAGAACTTCTGAATATCTGGCGTTGGGTAATGCCTTTGCGCTGACATCCGGGTAGTTAAACGAATGATGGTTGAATACATGGCCGAATTTGCCCGTGATGATAAAGGAAAAATCAAAATTGTAAATCTTGAATTGATTGGTAAATCCTAGCGTGTAGGGTGCTACTTTCGTGCCCATGTCTAGCATGTAGGTTGTGGCATCTCCTTTGGGAAATCCGTCTGCAAAAGCGAAAAGGGTGTCTTCGTCTGGACCTTGCACCATGGGTTGCCAATCCGGAGATTCTGCGGTTCCTACATTATGAATTCCTGCGTATTTGTAAGCCCATAAAGTTTGTGAATTTTTTCCTTCTACGTAGGCACTGGTGGCGTCTCCGTAAGCTAGGTCGGAAGAAGTGTAATTCTGTTTGAATAGTTTTGTGATCTTGTTACGGTTCCAAGCGAAATTCAGATTGCCTTGCCATTCTATATTTTCTGTGATGGCAAGTGTGGTTCCGATTTCTAATTCGATACCATGATTCTGCATGGCAGCATTGTTAAACTTCTGGCTGGTCGTCCCGTTAATGGAAGGGATAGAAATTTTAGCTAGTAAGTCTTTCCCGTCTTTCCGGTAATAATCCAGTTTCCCGAGTAGTTTCCCAGCAAATATGGAATAATCAAATCCGATATTGAGAGTCCCTACTTTCTCCCAACGGAGAGTCGGATTACCGAAACTGGCGATAGTGGCTACGTTCTCGTTCGTGTAAAGGTCCGGGGTAGATTGTAGTGAAATCAAGGGTCTAAAAGAAGTACTATTATCTACGTTACCGTTATAACCATAGGTTACACGTAAAGTTAGGCGATCCAACCACTCGATACTTGTCATGAATTTTTCCCGATAGAGTTGCCAGCGGAGTCCTATTGACCAGAATGGCGAATAACGGTATTTGGGATCGTCTGTGATTAAGTTCGAGGCATCCGTGCGGACGCTACCCGATAACGTGTACTTGCTATCGAATGTGTATGCGACATTGCCATATAGAGAGAAGTATCGGCTAGTCAGATAAGAATAACTGGGCGTGTAGTAAAATGTTTTGTTATAGCCCATCCAGTCCTTCACGGTTGTCCCGTTGGGGAATGTTCCTACTGTTAACCGATCATCATTATACCCGTAAACAGTCGGGGAGGCAGTTCCTTTGATAATTGTATTGCTTATCTCTGTTCCGGCGATAGCATCGATTTCATGTTTGTCGAATCTTCTACTAAAATTCAGTTGATTACGGAAATTATACCCGGTTGTCCGGACTTGACGCTCTTCGAGTATATCTCCTTTCATCAGGTTCGGGGTGACGGTTCCGTCGGTCTTATTCCATGTCGATGATGTGTTCACAAGATTCCTGACGTAATATGAACCTTCTTTGTATAGATTTCGGCTTTCGTCTTGTAAAATTTCATACTGTACTTTCGCATCATAAGAAAGTCCTTTCAATAATTGCAAGGTAATTCCTGCCTGCAAACGAATATTTAGTTTTTGCGTGGTAAGATCACGGTTATCCATTTCTGAAAGAGGGTTATAACTCCAGTCTGAATAAGGGAATTTTTCAACAGGGACTTGGTTCTCAATGATAGGTTGGTAATAATCGTTAATAACATTCAGATAATCTCCGTTTTCGTCTATCAGCATATCATAGGGAGAAAGAGCTTGGATCGTGGCTAATGAGCAACCGTTATTATTGTCTTTGCTATAATGTAACATTCCGGAAAGGGAGAAGTCCATCCATTTCGTGATCTTGGCAAAATTTCGGTAGTTTAGCATATATTCTTGTGAATCCGTATTTTTGAATTGGGATTGATGGTCAGAGAACATAAAAGAGAATATATTGCTACTACGTTGTGAAGCGCTTGATACGGTAAGGTTATATTGTTGGCTTAGAGGTACGACCAGCATATGATGCTTGATTTGGCCACGATTGTCATTCTTGCGGAGGGCATTTAAAATATCGTTTTTCTCAATTTCTGTGATATTCCCCAGACGGTATTCATTTAATGCTGTTAATCCTTGAGAATAAGCCATGTAATAATCTCGTTGCAGATTACCGTTATTCTGGGTGGTACTCCAACGGTCAAAAGCCATTTGCTCGTAATCTATTGTTTCGGAAGAACTAGCCAAAGGATTAACGTAATTGAGATCCAATTTTGGGCTGAATTTTACGAAGCCACTTAGTTCTACTTTCAACCGATTACCAGCTTCGGCTTTTTTTGTGGTCACTACGATAACCCCGTTGGCGGCTCTGGCTCCCCAAATAGAGGCGGCAGCAGCATCTTTTAGTATCGTAACGCTTTCAACATCATTCGGATTGATACTGTTAAAACCACCTTCCACGGGAAAGCCGTCAACGACAAGCAGGGGTTGTGCGTTTGCGTATAGGGACGTTTGTCCTCGTATTTCAAAAGTTGGGTTCCCCTCCGAATCAAGAGTAGATGCCAATCCCGCAGTTGTTCCGATTAACCTTGAAGCAAAGTTTGTTGTAGGTTTGTCCAATTGCTTTTTTGAAATAACGTTGATAGATCCTGTCGCGCGTTCTTTGGGTAAGGATGAATATCCAGTGACCACTACTTCTTGAAGATCCTCGGAGGCGGCTTCTAGTGTAATTTCTATTAATTTGTCTTTTTCGTCAACAACAACTTCTTGTGTTTGCATACCGACAAATGAAAATACCAGTGTCGTTTTTCCTTTTTGGGGGAGCATAAAACCAAAAGTTCCATCGTGGTGTGTGGCTACGCCTTGAGTGGTACCTTTAATTAAAACGGTCACTCCCGGAAGAGGTAGACCTTCCTTGTCCCGTACCATACCTCGGATTTCCCGTTTGGTATCCTGTTCCTGAGGTAAGGCGAATTTGGACGAGATCATGACGATCTTGTCTTCTACACGGTAGCCTAATCCTGTTTCTTTTAAACAAGTTTGTAAAACAACATCCAGATCAGTTTGATTAAAAGAGATCGTTATTCGTTGTTGTTTTTCCAGCAGGTTATCACTATATGCAAAGTGATAACCAGTTTGTCGGGAAATCTCTTCGAATATTTCCGGTAGTGTTGCGTTTGTCAGCGACAAACTTAATTTCACTTGTGCATTGGTACTGCCCATTACGGTTGAGAAGCCCAATGTCAGTAAGCATACGACTAATTTCATCATCACGCAAATCTTTTTTATCATGCTGGAACTTCTTCCAACATCAAATTCTTGATTCTTTTTCATAACTTTGTGTTTGAATTAATAATATGACCCTACGCCAATAGGGAATTAATTGATTACTTACAGGGAAGTAGTGCTAATACTTTCCTGTTTTTCATTCTGGTTTTATAATAATTTCTTGATCATTTGTTTCACATTTTACACGGGCAATATTTTCGATGATATGTAATATTTTCTCTATATTTTCGTATTTGGGTAAATTTGCTGTTAAACGTATTGGTTGAGCATCCTGACGAATAGTGAGGCGAACATTATACCAGCGTTCCAAATCCCGGGCAACTTCTTGTAAGGGTTTATTCTTGAATACGAACCTTCTTTCTTTCCAACTTGTATAAGTGGCGATATCGACCGCATGTACGATCATGCCTGAATCTGTTAATAAGGCTTGTTCTCCGGGGGATAATATCACTTGTTTCTCTTCATATATTGCTTTGATCTTTCCTTTGGCGAGTGTTGCATGGTGCGATTCGTCGGGATAAGCTGAAATGTTGAATGAGGTCCCTAAAACGTTGATTTGTAAATGTTTTGTTTCAACAATGAAAGGCATGGAAGTGTCTGCGGTGACTTCAAAATAAGCCTCTCCTTTTAGCTTGACTCTTCGGTCTTTTCCTGAAAAATAACTGGGATAACTTAATTCAGTTTCCGCATTTAACCATACTCGTGTTCCGTCTGCCAATACCAGAGCATATTCTCCACCTCTGGGCACTTGTAGTAAATGGAAACGTGGAGAGCCGGAGGATTCTGTATGTTTGTAAACAAGTTGTTTTCCATCGCTCTTGAAATCCTCGTGTTCAAGTCTTTGAGAGGAATCTGTCGTGTTTAATTCCAGCGTATTTCCGTCTTCCATTACCAAGCGGACTGTAGGGTTCGATATGTTTTTATGCAGGGATACGGGAATGTTCGTTTGAGGGGAATTTGTGCGTAAAAAGGTAATAATTCCGATGCATAGAATTAAGATTGCAGCATAAGGTAATAAACGATAGAATCGGTTATTGGATTTTGATTTTAACCGAGGTTCTACTTTTTCCCATCCTTCAATAGCGTTGAATTGTGTGTATCTTGAAAAATGTTGTGATTGATAAGCAGGATCTTCTAGGTGTTGAAAAAGTGTTTGATTTTCTTTTCTTTTTTTCAACCATTTATTTAATTCCGACCGCTTCTCTTCGTCTATCAAGTCAAAGAGAGAGAGAAACATCAGGTGCGCTATCTTTTTTCTTTCGGCTAATTTCATTTTTTCTTTTTCTTATAAAGCAAATGAAAAGGAAAAAGGATGACAAAAAAATGAATTAATTTATAGAAAAAATTGCGACAGCCAGAGGGTAAAGGTGTTTTAGCCTGTCTTTCAGTATTTTCTTTGCTCTTTGGCGTTGTGTCTTTATCGTGGATTCAGCGATCTCTAGAGTTTCCATAATTGATTTCGTACTTTTCCCTTCAATGTAACTCATTTTGAAGATGCGCTTACATTCGGTTGGAAGTTCTTCAATAGCTTGAAATATTTCCTCGAATACCTCTGTTTCAATCTGAAATTCTTCATAACTGTTATCTTCCTCGGAAAGAAAGTTTTTCATCTTTTCCCGAATTGCAGCTTGGTTCCGGTTGGTCTTCAAAAAATTTATTGCTTTGTTATACACGCTTCCGTAAAGATAGGATTTAACAGCTAGTAAACTGTCAAAAGAGTTCCTTTTTTCATAAAACCAGGTAAAGACTTCCTGAACAATATCTTGAGCTGCTTCTTTATCGCAGACATATTTGTCTGCAAAATAACACAATGAGTTGTAAAATTGGATAAAGACGTATTCGAATGCTTGTTTATCTTTTGCATTCAAGCGTTCTATTATTTCTTTTTCACTTTTCTCCATGAGTTAAAGCTTTTTTCTCGTTTCGACCGGAATTCCTTCTGCAAATGTATATTAATAAATTTCTTTTTTTAGTACTTTACACAAAAAAACAGTAAGTGAGATTTTCATTATTTATTTTGTCTTTATAAAAGAAACCCTTTTCTTGGTTCTTTACTTAGAATCGGAAAAGGGTCTTTGTTATTTTCGAAAAACATTGTCTTTTAAAAGTAATCAGATGTAGATTTAACGTTTAAATCCTTCAAAGACACGAGCTTTTTCTTGTGTCACTAATTCTCCGGTCATGGTGAGTGTATTGGAGTGGAATGAAGGTGAGATGTTTGCCGATACATTATTTGAACCCCGGTGAAGAGTAAGGCTGACTTGTGCGGAAATGCTGACTCCTTGGACGAGAAAGCTATAAATGATACTTCCTTTTTTATCCTTTTTCATCCGGATGTCTGAAACATTGCCTTCTACGGTAAAACCACCCAACCCGTTTTGAAGTGGGCGAGGGGTGTCAAAACTTACTTGCACCGTGGCTTTTTTGTTTGCCATGGAAATGAAATTTTTGATTGAACTGACATTTGCCGATCTACCTCGCTTGAAGATCAGTCGATTGGCCTCTAGTACGAACGTGTTGTTTTCTAAAGCACGAACAGCGTCTTGGTACAATTCTTCTTTTACTTTTTGTTGAGCGATTTTACGCTCTTGTCTGGTTTGCGTACGTTTTTCCTTTGCCGTCATTTTGTTTTGAGCGGTAAGAGGCGCTAGTGAGCCTAGCACTAGGGCTAATGCGATGAGTGTAGTGATGTGTTTCATAATACTTTATGTTTTATTGCTTTTCTACGGGGAAAAGAATAATGATGTTTTATAAAATACTGTTTTTGTGGTGTCGGATGGCGATAACAACTTAAAGATGTCGTATCTTCGCATATAGTAAATAATAAATTGAAATAAAATGAAAGATCAACATCAAGTTCTGCATAAATGCTTAACGGAGGATGTTCCGGCATTTGTTTTGACGGGAAAAGACGTGTGTGCGATAGCGACATTAAAGACGTACTTGCAGACTGCGATTGAAAAGGGATGTAGTGATGAATTCGTTAATGATATGGTATTAGTATTGCGGGAATTTGAGCGGTTTCAGCATGAAGAACCAAAGAAAGTGAAGATACCGGATTGATGTCGACTTGGGGAGAATAGGAGGAATCCCATCTTGAACGACGAAGTTAAATTTTACATGGGCAAAGTAACAAAAAGCCTTTTGATACGTACATATTAGAATAAGTAAATATATCCAGACAAAATAATCAAGTTGAAAAAAATATGAACGAAAACAAAAGATTACCCGAAAAATTCTTCGATGTATTAAAACATGAAGGTGTTGTAACTGTTATGTCATGGGGTGTTGAACCTCATATTGTTAATACATGGAATTCTTATATCGTGGTTACAGACGACGAACGCCTTCTCATCCCAGCCTACGGTTTTAGGAAGACTGAAAAGAATGTTAATGTGAATAACAAAATAAAACTGGCATTAGGTAGTAGAGAAGTTTTAGGCTATAAGGATTATCAGGGAACAGGTTTTATTGTCACGGGAACGGCTCGATATATCAGTTCTGGTGATGAATATGAATATATGAAAAAGAAATTTCCCTTTCTTACTAGGGTATTTGAAGTTACCGTAGATAAAGCGACACAGATGCTATAAACGTGAAATTATGAATAGTTTTTATTGCATGGCAGGAAATTGTAACATCATGCGGTCAACATCTGTTGTAATGTCGATGAAAATAGGAGACACTCTCGCTTCACTCTCGGTACAAGTTCGGTACATCTTCGCTCACGAGCGAGGATGAAGCGTGGGTTCACCTCAAGTATGTCGGAGAAGAATACTTATTTGAATATTATTTCAATGGATCTACTTACTTTGTAATATTTTAGCAGACCTCCTTCTTGGGAAGTTTACAAGCATTTCAAATTTGGCGTGTGTCGCTAAAATTGAATTTCGCTTCACACGCCATTTGATCTAAAGCTTTACTTTATTTCCGTTATCTCCCTCGTCGACGCAACCAGATCACGAGAGCCAAAATAATCATTAACGCCGGGATTATCCATCGCAGAATAATTGTCCACGTGGAGGCCTCTTTTTCGCTGAGATAAACCAAGTCATCAGGAGGGGTTGGACGGCGCACGTCAATAGGTACTTCTTCGTCGGACAACCAGAAGAAACTACCCGGGATTAATGTGAAGTTGCTGGCCCGGATTCCCTTGTGACCGGAACTCAATTCACCGTTACTGATACAATCTGCATCTCCAAATACCATTACTTTTTGTGTCCTTCCGTTCACCTTGCGAGTTAGAGCCAAGGTCGTGTTATAACGTTGTTGCACTTCCCCTAGGTCCGGATTCAAGCGGGCCGTGTCGTCTACGAAATCGGTGGTTTGCATTTCGTTCCACACCAGCGAGTCGGTCTCGAATAGCGGTATTGCCTTGTATCCTTTCTCTGGGTTAAATTCCAAACCGGACACTCCGGGATTTACCACCACGTACTCTAATTTAGCTATCTGATCAAAGTGGTAAATCAATTCTTGCCCCTCTTTCGTCGGTTTTACTACCACTAGGTCGGGTGCGTGATCTTCCGAGATGCTCACCAATTGCCCGGGTACCAATTTTACGCCAAACTCGGCCAATAGTGGGTCCATATATTCCTTGCGTTTGGGTTCGCTTAAAATCATTAAATTACCACCACGAGCGATATATTGATCTAGATTCGTTTTTTGAGTAGGGAGTAGTTCGCTTCTCATCTCGGCGATCACCAAGATATTAATGTCTTTCGGGATCGGACTGTTCAGGTTTACTTCCTCTACATCGAAGCCTTGATTCAACAAGGAGTTACGGAAGGGTTTGTCCCAAGTGAAAGTATTGTAATCTCGGTCGCCGATTTTTTTCACGTCCCGTTCGCCGTGGCCTGTCAAGAATCCGACTTTCGGTAATTCCATCACTAAACGTTTGAAAGCGGCCGTGATCTCTGTTTCGAATGGATGATGATACATATCGTTATATACACGCAGGAATGTCTTTTCCCCACTTTCCCGTTCCAGTAAACGCACGAACCTGTTGCCTTCCGGCCACAAATCAATCTGCTTGCGGATGGTTGTCGGTGCGAGGAACATTGTGGAGTCCAAATGATAACCTTTCACGATCTCTTGGAACCGTTCTTGCGTGTTTTTATCCGGCCATCGCTCATCTTGTCGAGGGTCAATGACCGTGTCGTAATAGTACACGTATTTCATCTTGATTTCCGGTTTAAAGCGAACGTATTGGCGGAACCGTTCTTGATCCTGCTTTACCTGTGCAGGCATGGCCGTCCACAAGTCGTTTAAATCCAGAGCATTCACGTATGTCGTGATTGTTAAACCGCCTTTCATCTTCGCCACCACGTCTTGACTATTCTCCGTCAGCGTGTTTGATTTCGTTGCCGTGGCATCATAATAGGTCATCAATGCCGGGCGGGAAGAGAAATATCCGATTACGCTGGCGATCAACAATACACTTGCGTACTTTCCGATCGTCATTGTCCAAGGCGCTTTCTGGCGGTTTGCTTGTAAGCGGATTACCGTTAAAACTAAGAACAAGGCTGATACCGTGATGAAATAAATCACATCTTCGCTGCAAATCAAACCGCGAATAAATTCCCCGGAACGTCCCGAGATGGAAAGCCAGTAGGTGATTTCTCGTACTAACTCGAATTCCTGCCACAAATTTTTCACGTAACTCAATAAACCGAGTACAACCAGAGTCATGATAGCTGCTACCACTTGGTATGACGTCAAACTCGACATAAATAGACCTACTGCGGCATAAGCGCAAATCAAAAAGTAGAGACCCAACAAACCGGACAAAACCATTGGAAAATCGAAATCTTTAATTGCGAAAGAGCCGAACAATGCGATGACCAGTAATACAAAAATTAGTGCCAACCCGTAGATCATCATCGAGAGATATTTCCCAAGGATAATTTGCCAATTTGTCACAGGTGATGAGTATAACAACTTGATTGAACCACTACTTAATTCCCGGCTCATCAACCCCATGGTTAAAAGCGGGATGTAAAGGTAGAGGTAACCTTGTACGGTCGTGAATAATCCACCCCAAGGACTGGCAAACAATCTGGTCGTGATCGATGATACCGGGTAACCCAGTTCTTGGGATTGTACATACGATTCTATATTCCCCATGAAATTTGTTACCGTCTGGAAGGCAAAAATCACAAGAATCAACCATGCTATTGGTGAATAAAAGAGCGTTTGCAGCTCCATTTTTGCTATCTTGAAAATCTTTTTCATTTCTATCTTTTTCTTTATGGATTACGTTATTTTTTTGATAACTCTGCAAATATGGCATCCAGCGAACTTTTCTCCATGTTCAATTCATTTAACCGCCAGCCACGGGTTGCGCTCACCTCGGCTACCCTTTCCAATGCCTCCTGTGCATCGGCAAAGTGAAGGCGGTACCTTGTTCCTCCTAATTCTTCCACTTGAAGTACACCCGGGATTCCGGATCGTAAATCTTCCACTGGTGGGCGGGCGATCAGTGATACTTCCACGGTACTAGGGACGATATAATTATCAAACTCGTCCACGCTACCGGAGAATACCAGTGTTCCCTGCTCGATCATACGAATGTATTCACATGTGGCCTGCACTTCCGGTAAAATATGGGTGGAAAGGATTACTGTACGATCTTGGGCAATATCCTTGATTAAGTGGCGTACCTCTACGATTTGGTTGGGATCCAGACCATTCGTCGGCTCGTCCAGCACGACTATGGCGGGTTCATGAATGATGGCTTGGGCTATACCCACTCGTTGTTGGTATCCACCGGAAAGGTTGTGAATCACTCGTTTACGAAAATGAGAGATACCGCAGCGATCGAGAGCTTTATCAATAGCCTTGTTTACCTCTTTAGAGGGAACGTCCCGCATGAAGGAACAATACTCCAAATACTCTTCCACTGTCAAGTCCATTTGCAGTGGTGGTTGCTGTGGCAGAAAGCCGATATGGCGTTTGGCTGCTACTGGGTTCTCCCGCATATTGATCCCTTTGATATGGACGCTTCCTTCTGTTTGCTTGAGAACACCGCAGATGATATTCATCATCGTTGACTTGCCGGCCCCGTTGGAACCTAATAGGCCGTAAATGCCGTTTTTACTAATTTCTAAACTGATGTCCCGCACCGCCCATTGAACGCTATAGCGATGGGACAGTCTCTCTACTTTTAAGATCGACTCTTCCATAAATTCTTAAATTAACTTGTTACAATGATTTATTTAATAATACTTCCAATTCAAACTCTTTTTCTTGGGCATAATACCCCCCTTGAGGTGGCTCTTTTGTGTTGTTAAGCCACCACTTGTCAAATCTTGGTTGGAAGGGGATTCCGAGAGTAGAACCCCCATTTTTTTAATTGTACATGATTTCTCCTATTTTCTTTAAATCCACTTTGTATTTGGTTAAAAACCAGCTGTGTAATATGTCATATTTACGCTTTAGTAAAGGGTATTTCGTGAGATAATCACCCCATTCACTTGCGGTACGGGTGATCATGGCATACATAAAATGTTGCAAGTCTTGCTCTGAATCTACCAGTTTGGTTTGATAATTTACATACAAACACCAATCAAAGATGTATTTATTTTGATAAGCGAACCACATTGGCATAAAACCTCGTGCCAAGGCAAAATCCGGATCATCCGGATTCTCGGGATCATAATCTTTGGCGGCCCGCGTGTAGTCGCTCACCTTGTAAAATTCCTCCGGGAACTCTAAAGTTCCCTTGGTGCGCCAGTAATTCCACAAGCACAATTGCAACTCGTTCTTTTTGGCTCGTTTCTCTTCTGCGGACAAATTTTTCAATTCCTCCGAGCAATCATTCACGTAAAATGATTGGCCATCGTTTCCCATGGTTGCGTACGCCCGTGTGCCATAAGTCGTTTCCATGGATTTAGCCACCATGATTTTATAAGGCATATACTTTGCGTGAAACTCCGTAAGATAGAGGTCGAACCAAATATCTTCCAAAAAATCCAATACAACATCCATGCATAAAGGATCAACTTTTTCATAAATGTAGCTGTTGTTGGTTTGTGATAGGCCGTATATAAAATCTGGTTGAGTGTATTCATACAGGATATAACTCTTATATGAGTTGTAATACTCCACGATCCGGTCATCTGCCGGGGATTCCCCTTGCGGTAACACGTAATCCTGTGGTAACGTTCCCACGTCGCCCACCTTATCCTCGTCCGTGCAAGCCACGCATCCGAACAGACATAAGGTAATCAAATATAAATTTATTTTTTTCATCTCTATTACATGATTAAACGGTTATTTAAGTACGCCTTCTCTTTCCGGAGCCTTAGCGGAAGCATTTTGTACCAACTGAATGTTTTTGTTGACAATATCCAACGGGAAAGGCAAAGTGTACATTGGATCCTTCTCCTTCAAGGTATAGATCCTGTATTGGTCTTGTTGTCGTTGTTTAAACTCCCGGCTGATGGATGGCATCCCGTAGCGGCGCAGGTCGAACCAGCGGTGAAACTCATAGCACAATTCCAAGCGGCGTTCCTGACGGATTTTCTCCAATAAACCCGTCGTGCTTGTTTCGTCCGTGTAACCCACGATACGATGGCGACGTAACTCGTTCAAGTCAGCCAAAGCCCCACTCTCATCCTTGTTTGTGGTCGATAGCACTCTGGCCTCTGCCCTCGTTAGGTATGCTTCCGAAATTCGGATGGCATTTCCCGGGGTATTTGCACCGCTATTATTGCCGAGTTCTCCCGGACAGAGTTGTTTGTGTACCCAGGTTGCATCAATCGGGAACCAAAAGTCTCGACGTTTATCGCCTGCCGTAAATCCGGTCAGTAGTTCCCCCGTCGGACACAAGGACGGATCAATGTAAGTCCTCCCGTACAGCCACTCCACCTCGGAGAGATCGTATCTAGCCAAGCTGAATTCTTTTTCCCCGTGGCTCATCTTCGTGTAGTCGCTTAGTCCCTCGGCAGATTCAATGGCTTGTGTGGCTGCCGTGATAGCTTTGTCGTATTCCTCCATGTAGAGGTAAGCCCGGGCCAGTAGAATGTCGACTGTTGTCCCGTTCAGCCGGTAGTTGCCTCTTGTCTTCGGGTGTTTTGCAAACAATTTGGACGCTTCTTCCAGGTCGGCTACAATCTGGTTATATACCTCTTCCACTGTACTCCGGGCGATCCCATTTTCTACTAGGGCGGCTGTCAATTTTAAAGGTACACCTAAGGCTTTTTTGTTATAATTATAAGGTTCCCCGAACATATTCACGATCCGGAAATAACCGAAAGCACGTAAGCCCAATGCTTCTGCCCGAATCAGATCTCGATCCCGTTGTGTTCCGACTGCATCCCCCACGCCGTCCAAAACAGCATTGATCCCCATGATTTGTGTGTAGGTATACTCGTAGCCGTCATCCGGGGAGGCTCCATTCTCCAGTTCCCACATATCCGGCTGCCAGGTAAAGGTGCGGATTAGGGCTGCCGGCCCCCAAATATAATCTCCTGTCGGTAATTTACTCTCGTTAACCTTTAAATCATCATCCAGATAGTAAAGCACGTTGTAATTGTACTTGGATGTTTTATACATATACATCATTAGCAGTTCGCTGTAATCTGTCGTGGTGGTTGGGATGGTCTCGTCCTGCGAGGACTCTTCCAGAAAATCCGAACAAGCCCCCAGCATCAGCGAGAAGATCAAGTTCAGCACGATATATATATTTTTATACTTTCTCATCTCTTTATCTCTTTATTCGTTAATTATTAGAACATCACTTGCACGAAGAACGAAGTCACCCGGCGGGTCGGCCAGTTGCCCGTTTCCGGGTCCAGCCCGTCCCATTTTTTATCGGATACCCACATGAAGGGATTCGTCATGCTTAACTTCAATTGTAAATGACTTAATCCTATCGAACTCAACGCCTTCTCGCCAAAATTGTAGGCTAACGATAGAGAACGGCAGCGGATAAAGTCTGTGTTAGCAACCCGTGCATCAGATTGATTATACATCACGTAGGAATTTTCACCTGATCTGTAATTCGCTGCTAAAACCGTATTTTCCGGGAAAGAGATAATATCGGTTCGACTACCTATACTGGGAAGTGAGGGAATATTCGTTTTGTCCCCTACTTTTTTCCATCGCTTCAACAATTTCTTGGATGCGTTCTGATGTGGAAGAGGCAAACCGTCTTTACTTGTTGTAGCCTCGTAGAGATTCGGTAAACGATTGTGTCCTCCCCATTGCACTGCGAACAGGGCATAGAGCGTGATATTTTTATACTTGAACATGGTGTTCAATCCACCCGAGAAATCCGGGGTGAATTTACCCGAGTTTACCATGAAATCCTTGATGTCTTCCACGGATTCTAAATCCATGTATTTGAATCGGGGACGGCCGTACTCTTGCTCCAGTTGGTCGAACACGTAAGAATAGAACGTGGAGAAGGCCTCGCCGTCAACGATACAATTACCGTCTAGGTAATCGTCCAGCAGATTTGTCCGACTGTTTTTTGTTACTTTGTTCTTGGTTCGTGATGTATTCAAAGACAGTTGCCACGTGAAATTTTTTGTCCTCACTGGTATCACGTTGATCACGAAATCATACCCGGAATTCTCCATCGTGGAACCGGAAATAATCCCGTTGGCTACTCCGTTTTCCAAAGCAACCCCTTTGGATGAGAGTACATCGCTGGTCTTTTTAAACCAGTTGAAATTGAAATTTACTCTACCATCAAGGAAGGCGGCATCAATACCCACGTTCCAAGTCTTGGTCTTTTCCCAGCCGAGATCCGGGTAAGGCAAGGAAACAATTTCCAACCCGTAAGAATTATATAAATATTCGTACACGTCAGTAGCGATCAATTCCGGAGATACCGTATTTACCGTATTTCCTTGATACCCGTAGGAACCATAAAGGTCCAAGTTGTTCAACCACCAGTGTTTGCCGATAAAGTGTTCGTTGACAACCCTCCATTTCAACCCGGCCGACCAGGTTGGTTGGAAACGTTTATTCTTATCTTGACCGAAACGATTGGATGCATCGAAACGTCCGCTTAGGTTCAACACGTAGCGATCATCATAAGTGTAAACAGCCATTGCGTACTCGCTTAGCGTGTTTTCTATGCGATTTACCACGGTATGAGTTCCTGAAACTTTATCAATATTATCCCTGTAATATTGACTGCCTCCATATTGATAATACTCGGTCGGCGGGATGGCAAACGTTTCTCCCCGGTCGGGCATATATCCCCAGCGTGTGTTGGATTCTCCTTTGGTTTTGGAAGAGTTGGTCTCGATTCCTGCCTGCAACGTGATCCGGTGTTTAAGATTAAACGTCTTGTTGTACACCAGTGCGTTCCGGGTTGTGATGGTCGACACGTTTGTCAAATCCGTCTCTAGCAAACCTCCCATTGGTAAGGGGGTAGAAATCGTCTCTACACTGTTGGGGGCCACGGAACCATACTCGTATCCCCGAATCTCTGAAATATAGTAGGAACGTTCCGTGGCATACTTTTTCGAGTCGGAAGAAGAGGAAGAGTAGGAAAACATTCCTTGGTATTCCAGATCCCCGAATAACTGCCACCGTAAATCGAAAGTGGCTCCCCACGTACGTGTATTATTCTCACTTCCCGTGTGTGCTTGCTCGTTGAGAATATTATAATTGTATGTTGTCTTACCTTGTACGGCATCGCTATTACGGCCGGATTTTTCATGATATAAAAGGGTGCCGTCTTCGTTATAACAAGGGATCACTCGGGAGGTATTGTAAGCATACGAGAAAGGATCTACCCCGTAGGCAAAACCGTCCACTTTACGCATACTGCCGTTTACCGTCATGTTCACGGTTAATTGTTCCCAAAGTCGGACTGTGGTGTTCGATGCTACGGTAAATTGTGATAAATTATTTCCTTTTGCGTCTCCCAATTGGCGACTGTAGCCGAAAGAGGTTCGATTCTGAATTTTTTCCGAGCCTCCATTAATACTCAACGAATGGTTGTGATTGAATGAATTGCGGAATAGAATTTTGAACCAGTCTGTGTTCTGGCGAGACATTTTCTGATACTCCACCTCCATCTCGTCTTTCGTGATTTTCTTGTCCAAGTAACGCTTGAGCAGTCCTTCAAAACCGATCGGTAACACGATGTCTGTTGCGCCAAAACATCTACGCTCCATGTAAATATCCCGTGAAAGATCCATTCGCTCTGCTGAATTCATCAAATCGTACAGACCATAGTGGGGGCGTTGACCGATAGAAAAATCACCGGAATAGTTTACATGTAACTTTCCGGCAGTCGCTTTCTTTGTCGTGATTACGATCACGCCGTTTGCCGCTTTTGATCCATAGATAGCTGTGGCCGAGGCATCTTTTAATACCGTAATACTCTCAATATCATTCGGATTCAACCAGGAGATTGCGTTTCCCGCCAGTTGTTTGATGTCATCAGCATCCACGGAGAATTTTGTGTTATCTTCCGAGTTGAATGGCTGTGGGTCCCGTTGGATTACGCCATCTACCACCCACACGGGTTCTTGACTACCCAACAAGGTGGAAGTTCCGCGTACCCGTACTTTTGGAGTGGCTCCCACTAGTCCTGTGGTATTGCGCACCAACATTCCTGACACCACGCCTTGTAACATTTGATCCACGGAAGTTGCCCCTGACATCAGAATATCTTCGGCTCGTACCGTGGTGGTTGCTCCCGTGTAATTCCCCTTGGAAATATTACCGTAACCTGTCACCACGACTTCATTCATCTGTTTCACGTCCTCCCGCAAGACCACGTTTATCGTGTCTTTCCCCGTGTACATGATCTCTTGGGTTTCCATACCCACGAAGGAGAATACCAAGGTCAGTTTTTCCATTGCTGGTAGACTCAAAACATATTTTCCATTCGTGGTAGTTACGGTTCCTAGGGGTACTCCCTTCACCAGTACCGTGACTCCAGGAAGTGGCATTTTACCATCTGTCACGAGTCCTGTAATTTTCAACGTTTTTACCCCCTCAACCGTGATAATAATCTTACCGTTTCTTTCCACGCATCCTAGGGACGTTCCTTTCAAACATTCTTTCACGATCTCTAGCACAGGTTTGTTTTTCATGTCCAGAGTGATTCGGGTCCTCTCCTTCATAATCTCTTCGGAGCGGAACATGACTAAGTTATCACACAAACGATTCACTTCATGTAGTGCCTGCAAAACAGACACATCTGTTACTTTAAGAGAGATTCGTTTCGTCTTTTCCTGTCCGTAAACTTCCATATTCATGAAAGACAACATCCCTACGATACAAACGGTAAAGGATAGTCGCTTAAAACAATAGGAAAAGCCTACAAAACGTTTCCGGTTTCGCATTTTTTTCATAGATTTGTAAATAATTTAATTAAACGATTCACTTGCTTTTTAGCAAGTTGCTTTCCCGAAGCTGCCCCAAACAGCTTCGGTTTTATTTTTTCGTTATATACACGTTCTTACCCACGACGTTAAATATCGGTCCTCCTGCCAATGTCAAATTCTCCAACACGGTCTCCAACTTCTCGTCTTTATTGATCAAACCGTTAAACGTATATTTTTCCATTTGCGTGTCTTTGCAAATAAAATTCACCCCGTACCAGCGGGACAAAGTCCTTAAAACCACCTCTATATCCTCTTCTGTGAAAATGAATTTACCGTCTTTCCAGGCGGCAATATTAGCGACATTTACCGGCTGTACTGAAATGGCCTTACTTCCCTCATGCCACATGGCTTGCATTCCCGGTTCAAGCACAACTCTCGAAGTGGGTACATTTCCATTATCCAGCACTTCCACCGCGACACTTCCCTTAACCAAAGTTGTGAAAACATTTTGCTCGTCTCGGTAAGCTTTCACGTTAAAGGAAGTTCCTAATACTCGTGTCCTCAAACCATTTGCGTCGACAATAAAAGGCTTGTTAACATCTCGTTGCACCTCGAAATAAGCTTCTCCCTGTAATTTCACGACCCGTTCGTTTCCCACGAAACTAACCGGAAATTCCAGTTCCGAGTCTGCATTTAACCATACCCGTGTACCGTCACTTAATGTCAGAAAATAATCACCACCGACGTAAGTAACCACTCGGTTGAAAGTTTCCTCCACGGTTTCATCGTTTAAGAGAGAATCCCGTTTTACTTCATACAAAAGTTTACCATTTTCTCCCCGGATAATCGCTCTCTTCTGTTCCACCACTTCCGGGAGATCATGAACCAAATCAATCTGAGCCCCGTCTGCCAGTATTAACATTGCCCGGGTATTTGTTTCCGGCTTTGCAGCAACGATTATATTTTCTTCTCCCGAGGTTCTTCGGATTTCTTTGTCCGGTTTATTATTCAGTACAAACAACACGGCTCCCACCAGACATGCGGCGGATATACTCCCGCTCACCAACCTCAAGAATCTTCTTGTTTGTTGTTTTCTCACCAAACGCCGGATGATACCATCTCGTACAAGTACAAAATTAACCGATTCATTGATTTGATCCTCTTCTTTCAGTCTTTTAGCAATACTCTGCCCGCGTACGATTCGCTTGTATAATTGACGATTATTCTCGCTTTCTTCCAACCAATCAGCTAGAGTGGCTCGTTCTTGAAACGTTACATTCCTCAATCTAATCTTGACGATAATCTCAGCCAACTGTCTTGCTTTTGAATAATCCATGATAATTTTTTTGTTCGTTTATATAAATGACGTCGTGACATGAAAACGGGATGAATAGAATTCCATTTTTATTTTCAAAAAAGAATAGTAGTAGGTTCAAATAATTGATTGATAGGTGATTATTTTGTGATGTTAACAAAGAGATCGGTACGTTTGATGATGGTGATTGTATTTACGTCTTACATTAGTCCTCCACGGCCAGAAAGTTGAATAGATACGGAGCCATATTGAATAATATATTCTGGAAGAGAGAGAGTTCCATGTTTGTTCGGGGACTGGATATTTGTTACTAGTAAATTTTTTTTAAGGAAATTAATACTATATTTGTAAGTGGAACTCACTTGATAGTGCATGGAAGATTATTCAGCTTTAGAGAAATTTATTCGAAATCATTACGCATCTTTATGTGCGGTGGCAATGCGTTTTGTTGATAATGACACCGCCCAGGACATCACACAAAATGTACTTTTCAAGTTTTGGGAAAAACGGGAGAAATACATGAATCTTGATTCTATCGATGATTTCCTTTTCATCATGATCAGAAATGAGGCAATAAGTCATCTTCGTCAAGTGAAACACGAGAAAGAACGCTATGCTAAACTTCCCCAAGATGAAAGCGAGGATCCTGAAATACTAAACATTTTAATTGAAGAGGAATCCAACCAAATACTGGTCAATGGTATTAATCAACTTCCCCCTCAGGCAGCCCTCATCATGCGTCTCGTTCTCTCCGGGTATGATAATAAAGAGATAGCACTATTAATTGATGTTTCAATCAATACGGTCAAGACATTGAAATACGGAGCCATCCGAAAATTACGGGAATATTTTAATAACCACAAATTTTGACGAGCGATTTTGTTGAAGGAATTGCAAAGCACGAATCTTTGGGGGGGAATTGTCGTTTTTGATACTCAAACTTATGGATTGCGTTCATTTTTTATGGGAAAATCCGGAATGAAATAGGAATAATGTACTTTTGTATCGGATAAAGGCTCTAAATAGCAAATAAGTGGAGAATTTTCAGATACATACGGATATTTCATTACTTCCCGCAAATGAACATGAGGCCTACCTTAAAGAAGGTTTTAACGGAATTTGTACGGGAGGCAGTGCCGTTATACAACTTTTTTCAGTTCGCTATCGGATTTCTGAAGGCGAGTTAATCACCATTTTACCACAACAATTGGTTTCTATTGGTGAAATCAGTGATGATTTTTCCATGACCTTTTTTAAGGTAGACAAAGTGATGTTCTTGGATATTATGAGTGGTCTTGGAAAATTGACTCCTGCTTTTTTCTTTTATATGCGGAAGAATTTTTATACCCGTCTCGGTGACAATGACATCAAAAGGTTTCTAGGGTATTGTCGGGCGCTCGATTTTCGTGGAAACAATGACGATCCTGTTTTCCGGAACGAGACCATTCTTCATTTATTACGGATTTATTATTGGGATCATTACGTGGCCTTCCAAAAAAGAACTTCTTCGGAAAACTATCCCCTTCTCAATTCCCATAAAGAGAGAATTGCTTTCAAATTCGCCATGCTCGTCTCGGAATATTGTGGCACACACCGGGATGTAGCTTTTTATGCGGATCAATTGTGTATCTCTTCTATATATTTGACACAGGTCATTCAAGAAGTGAATGGTCAGAGGGCACGTGAGATGATTGCAGATTACGTGGTTGTCGAAATTAAATCCTTGTTGCGGAATGCTGACTTGGATATAAAAGATATCGTCCGGCAAATCGGATTTGCCACACAATCTTCTTTAAGTCGCTTTTTCCGGAGGCAGACGGGTATGTCTCCCTCGGAATACCGGCGAACGGTTCACGTTATACGATAAAAACAAAATGTTATCATGAAGGAAACGAAAGAGAATACCTGTGATGCAGGTAAAATATCATTTGAGAAGGATATGTCTGCATTGCTAAGCGAACAGATTTTCTTTTCGGAAGGGGTGTTTGCACGTCTTCCAATGGGTGCCGAAATTTATGATTCCCAGGGAATTTTGCGTGGATTGAATAAACGAGCCGAGCAAATTTATGGTGTCGAGCCGGGCACAGTAATAGGTACGGTGAATCTTTTTGACAGTCCGTATGTCGATGAACAACTGGAAATGAAAATAAAAACTGGAGAAGAGATTGTACTGGAATTTGAATACGATTTTGACCGAATGAACCGAGAATACTTTCAGACTCGGAATAAAAAATCGATCATTTATGAAGTGAAAATAGTTCCCATTTGCAATAAAGAAGGAGTAATTGCGGGACATATGTTGTTGACTAATGACGTGACTTCTACCAAAGAGGCAGAATACCGTACTGAAGAGGCCAAGAAAAACCTTGAGATGGCGATGGAGGCTGCAAGTATGTCTTCATGGGTGTACGATATCCATAAGCAAGTGTTCTCCCCTTTGTTTGGGGAACCTATTGTTCGGGAGGGGATGACCTTAAATGAATTACAGGAAATGTTGCATCCTAATGACAGGATACCGTTGATGAAACTCTTTTCCCGGTTGGTTAACCGGGAAATTCAACAGGGGCAAATTACAGTTCGTATGTCTGATGGGGAAGACCTTCGTCATTACGAAAGCCGGATGCGGCTTTCCACGGAACACCGGGGTAAACTACAGATTGTTGGGACTCAATTGGATATAACTGAAAAATTCAGGATGGCGAAACGGGCACAGGATCTGCAAGCTAAACGCGAACTAGCCATGAAAGTCAATGATATTGTTCATTGGGATTTCGATGTGAAGGCACGAAAATTCGAATCCTATAACGATCCCGTCAACGACTATGTTGCCGGTCGACCGGTGTCCATAAATGAGTACTTGGAAGTTATACATCCGGAGGATCGGTCTTTGGTCAATGATGCACTGCAAACGATGCTTTCGGGTGAGAGAAGTAATATTAATTTTACCTGTCGTATGCAGACAAAATACGATGAAATATGGCAATATTGTAATATCACTGGAGTGCCTTTTGAAGAAGAGGAATGCGGTAAAATCTCCCGTTTCACGGGTTTCAGACAGAACATCTCTAAACTTCATCAGTTGAATGAAGAACTTAAAGAACGGAATTACAAGATGGAGCTGACGTTTAAAACGGTAGGGATGTCCTATTGGGATTTTGACGTGAAGACAGGACAATATAGAGCATTTAATGATTCTGTTAATGATTTTCGTTCCGAAAAAAACATTTCTCCGGAGGATTATTTGAATGCGGCACATCCCGATGATACGGAACGGATACGTGAGAATATCGAAACAATGTTGCGAGGCGAAGCCAGGGAGTTTACCTTAGAATATCGTTCTCGGACGAAATGGGATCAGGAATGGCAGTCTCTGATAGTGACCGGGCTACCATCCGAGTGGGACAAAAGGGGAAATATCGTCCGTTATACAGGTATCGCTTTCAACAACACGAAATGGGAAAAGATGGCTCGGGAACTGAAAGAGATGAAAGAGAGGGCAGAACTTTCAGATCGGCTCAAATCTGCTTTTCTAGCCAATATGAGCCACGAGATACGTACGCCACTGAATGCGATTGTTGGATTTTCCGAGCTATTAATCGATAGCGATGATCCGGACGAAAGGGCAGAGTGTGGGCGTATGATTGAGTCAAACAATGAATTGTTGTTACGGCTTATTAATGATATTCTAGACTTATCGAAGATTGAGTCGGGTATACTAGAAAGCAAGCGGGTAAAATTCAGTATCACGCAGTTATGTGATGAACTCTATAGGATGATGTTGCAAAAAATACCGAATATGGATGTTAAATTATTGCAAGACAAATTATTGCAAGATTACTGGGTTTTTCTGGATCGAGATCGCCTTAAGCAGGTGTGGATGAATTTCTTGACTAATGCGATGAAATGTACTCGTTCCGGGTATATCCGGATGGGATTCTCTGTTGAAAACGGGGGATTCCGTTTTTATGTTGAAGATACAGGATGCGGCATACCGAAAAAGTTGCATAGTCAGGTTTTCGGACGTTTCCAGAAGCTCAACGAATTTACACAAGGGACCGGCTTGGGACTTGCGATTTCCAAAGCCATCATCGAGGCCGCAGGAGGTGAAATCGGGTTTACATCTGAACCGGGTGTCGGTTCGACCTTTTGGGGATGGGTTCCGTGTGAGATATCCGTGTCCGGAGGTAGCAGTACTCCGGATTTGTCTTCTCTGCCACCGTATGATAAGTCCGGTGAATTTGAAACTAGAAGAAAAAAGATCTTGGTGGCCGAAGACAATGATAGTAATTATGCATTGTTACTTCATATGCTTAAGGATTATGATCTTACGCGAGCGGAGAATGGTGTGGAGGCTGTTGATGCGGTTCGTAACGGAAATTTCGACTTCGTGTTGATGGATTTGAAAATGCCGATTATGGGCGGTTTGGAAGCTACCCGGAAAATTCGGGAATTCGATACCGAAATTCCGATTATTGCGCTTACAGCCAATGCTTTCGATTCAGACCGAGTGAGTGCCATGGAAGCCGGATGTAACGCATTCTTGACAAAACCCGTGAAGAAGAAACAGTTGCTCGAACTCTTCTTTTGAATAAAATGTTTATGAGATAATTATGGTTGCCAATTTATGACAGCTTTTTGCAAAGAGTATACTTACGAGCATAGGTGGGATATAGAGGTAGGAGTGGGCGGAAGAAAAATCCTCTGATCACTTCTAGAGAGCCTCTCCATTGAAGGATAACGGGGTTATTTTCGTGGCAAATGTTTTGTGTGATAGTGTTTCAAAAAGTGTGTATTTTCCTTCTTTTCTCATGCATGCAAAATTATAAATAGTTCAATAAAATAATCTTGATTCTAAAAAATTATAAATAGGATATTTATAAATATCTGCATTTTGGGCTACCGTTCCCATTAGGAGAATAACGGCTTGGGGGTTTGGCATGGCGCCCCTCATGTTGATGACCCTCTTGTAATCCCTGTTCAGCCTTTCGATCCAGTTGGTGGTGTAAATCATCCCCCTGATCTCTCTTTCATACTTGAAGTAGGTGAAATAGAACCTGTACCTGTCATGGCAATATCTTTTCAACACGGGATAACTCTTCTGCCACCTGGTAATAAACTCTTTAAATTTTTGGAATGCCTGTTCCGGGGAGATCTCCCACTGGTCGGGAGCACAGATCTGTTTAAGTTCTTCCATGACCTGTTTCTTGTCCCTGGGCTTGACTTTCCCAGCGATATTCCTCTTCAGGTGCACGGTACATAATTGTAAATCTGCTTTTGGAAAGGTTTCTGCCAGCACGTTTTCAATGCCGGGCAGTCCATCACACACCAGGAGATCAATCACGCCCACGCCTCTTTCCTTGAGGTCTTCAAACACGTCCTTCCAGTTCGTGGCACTTTCCGTGGGGAAGTTCACCACGGCC
>NZ_JADMSV010000036.1:0-36989 GCF_015560935.1 Butyricimonas sp. BSD2780061689_150309_C8 | reverse complement strand
GTCTTTGATTCGAATGTGATACGTCTTTGAACCCTGCCTTCTCCCTCTCTTCAACGGGAAAACTACGGGAAATGGACCAGTACTCTACACTTAAGCTAAGGAAGGTCCGCAGATGGACTGGGGCAAGACCCCAACAATGATAATACTCGAACTCTCCAACTACACCCACCCGTGTTCATGTTATGTACATACTATGAAGATGCTATGTTCTTGTCCTAGCCCAGCGGTTAACAAGCGACGAGGGGACACCAAACAAGAACGGGGCAAAAGAGGTGATTGTATCTTGTAATCACCTCTTTCACTAATATCACCACACGTACATTCTATTTCACGATAATCGTAAAACAGTCATTCACATCCTGAGTATATCCTTCATTCGTAAAAGTCAGAGATATCCGATAACGCCCAACAGGGACATCACTATATACTGGCATAGAAAAAGTTCCGTCACCGCTGACTTTCAACACTTCCCACATTTTTTCCGCATTACCCAATTCCGTGGTAATACTTTTTATACTGACAAAAATAGGTCGAGTACCTTCTACCCCTTCTATCGGCGTACTCGTCCAAGGCCATCCGTACTTATCACGTTTATATTCATCTCCTCCTATTGTCGGATAAATACCATTCTGCACGCAATATTCCGGAGTATATCCATAATTATTTACATACATCTCAAAAGTCGGATTCGGTTCGGGAGGAGTTAGATCCAGCACTTTTTTCACAACCATAGAATCCATAGTATAACCCGCATATTCTGTCTGTAAATAACCGGGAGTAACATCCTGGCAAGCTCCCAGCAACATACACACTCCCATCATTAATATCAATATTACTCTCATAATCTTTCATTTAAATTTTTCCAAAATCATAACCATAATTCAAGGCATGAACTACTCCGTTTTTAGGTTGTATATTCGGTGTTGCTAAAGGAATCATTTTCCCGACGGTTACAGAATACAAGAACATCTCTATTGCCCCGGCCTCCGGAATTCCCTTATAAGTATCCCGTTCCAGATAAGCAATGACTTGATTCTCTCCTATGCAAGTAAAAGTTGTTCCTCCATCCTGTTCCTCCGCATATATTGCGTAGTCCATATTCCGAAAGCCGATATCCTCTTTCAAATATTTTCCCACGACAACATGTTTCAATATTAGTTCTCGACACAAATCAACAGGCATTTCCTCTATACTCTCATACCTCACCTCCGAAACTCCATCATATTTACAATCCATCAAATAACGATAAACAGCAAAAGAAGGTGGGGCAAAAAAAGTCATTGCCGGCACGGTATCCACTCTTCCTTCAAACAAATCCGTCAATCCCGCCCGTTCTATCATCTGTACCGTATACCCCCATTGCTCAGAATTTGAACGCAAGTACTCCATAATAGTACCGTCGTAATAAGGAGAAGCAACTCCTCCATCAATGACTTCTTGCTTAGTTGTGCATGCAAAACAAACGATACACATACTCAATCCTATCAATATTTTCTTCATATTCTTCATAACTATTGTCTTTTTAACCAATATAGATTCTGTCGCATCAAGGGATTTTCCTTAAAATCAATACTCTTATTCATCAAGAAGAAAGCCCCATCAATACAATCCTGTTGTGTCACCGTCTGATAACCTCCTTCCAAGAAAGAATGCACGTAATCCAATCCGTTCCGGATAATATCATAATAACGATACCCCTCTACCAGTAATTCTTTTTCACGTTCCCGGAACACCGTCATCTGTAAATCACCATTATCTTCAGAGGATTGATAGAGAGCCGCACCCGCCCGTTTCCGGATCGTGTTCAAATCTTCGATGGCTCCTTCGATTTTATCACCTCCTAAATGTACCCGACATTCCGCTCTCAACAAGTAGATATCAGCCAAACGCCACCAAATACGATTAGAATTGAAAGAAGCAAATTTCTTTTTAGTACCCGTAACCGTAATATTCACACTTCTCTCCTTATAAGGGTAAGCAAAACCACCTGTTATACTCTTATCCATGGCATCCATCCCGTCAAGATCATAGAAATAGGCATATTTTCTAGTATCCGCACCCGGATACATTTTCCGAACTGAAGTCGTGAATATACGTAATGTGAAATCTTGCACAACACCCGGGCCATATTCAGGACGCACGGGATAACCCACATAATCCGTACCCAGCGAATATACCCGTTTTCCAACCTCGTTATAATAATCTTTCATTACCGTTTCATAAACTCCTTCCTTGCTATTACCAACAAGTACCGAAGCACAAACCTCTTCCGGCGTAGCTACCAAGTCATATAAAGGAGATTCTATCACCTTGGTACAAGCTTTTTCAGCCATATCCCACAATTCTTTCTCATCATAATTCCGATCAACTTCAGCTGCAAAATACTTACCTCCGGCTTTCCAAGCACACAAATGAGCCAGTAAAGCATAGGCCGCACCCTGACAAGGTGTTGATTTTGAAAGCATCGTATTCCCGTTACAATCCGTCAGTTTGTCAAAAGGAGGCAAAATTTCGGCAGCTTTTTCAGCCATCTCTATCGCAAAATCACACACCTTCGGCCAAGGAGTTTTAGCCACGGGTTCCCAGTTAATTCCCCCTTTCTGCAAAATACAGTCACCCCAACGGCGTATCAAATCAAAATAAGCTAAAGCTTTAAAGAAGTAAGCCTGCCCTTTATAAAACTGTCTCCGTTCATTCGGCATCTCAACAACATCGACATGCGACAGCACGGTCTCTGCTCCCATAATCACCTGATACCAAGCTTCCCACAAATCAGCCGTCCCGGCTTCCAATTCCAACATCCGGGCACCCCTCCGTGATTCATCCGCCTCATCAGCATAAGCTCCTTTTTCCACTTGCAGCAAAGCATTCCAACATACCATATCCCGTACTCCCGCTCCAACACCGTATACTAATGCTTCAACATCCTTTTCTTTCGTGATATTTCCAAAAGTCAGGCTGTTCTCCGGTTCAACCCGTAACAGGTCCGTACACCCCACAAAGAACGACATACATAATAAAATTACTATCAATTTCATAACTTAAAATTTCAAGGTTAAACCTATTGTAAACTTTCTAGCAAGAGGATAATTTCTCCCGCTATCGATACCGGTTCTAATATCCACGATCTCCGGATCAATGCCTGAATAATTCGAGAAGGTCAGCAAATTTTCTCCACTAACAAAGAGACGTAACTGTTCAATCTTCCAATTCCGGATCAAGGAACGAGGCAAATCATACCCCAAAGTCACGGTTTTCAATTTTAACCAATTCACTTTTTCTACATAACGATCAATCACGCTCATTTCATTCGGAAAGAACTGCATCTGGCTATCGGCCTGCAATTTGGCATAATCCGAATTATCCCCCGGTTGTTCCCAGAAAGTGACATTCCGCACATCCATCAAAACAGGATGCTCCAAACCATTGTAATTAGGAATAATTGAACTTCCGGGAAGAGTATTGTACATATGACGTCCCAGCTGGTAAGCCCATGAGAAATTCAAATCAAATCCTTTCCATTTCAACTCACTAACAATACCACCGCTAATTTGAGGTAAAGCACTACCTAAATATACCCGATCACTACTCCCAATAGAACCGTCACCGTTTACATCCACAAATTTCAAATCTCCGGGTTTGTAGTACTGGATACCTCCCATTGGAGAACTCATGCCAACATTATTGTATACAATAGGCACCTCATCTTGACTGTTAATATATCCCTCCGTCCGATAACCATAAATCCCATTCAAAGCTTTACCGATAATTCCCCTGGAGTTATCTTTACCATTATATGATTTTTCATAACGATTCCAGACTTTTGCACCATTAACCGACACCCGCCATGAAAATTCGGGCTTTCTAAATATATCATATTTAACCAACAATTCGATTCCCTCATTTGAGATGGCAGCTGCATTCTGCCACTGAGAACCGAAACCGTTATGCTCTCCCGGCAAAGAGACCGGGAACAGGAGCTTATCGGTATAACGGTAATAATAATCCAAGGTAATTCCCAAACGATAATCCAGTAAATCCAGATCCAAACCGAAATCATACTGGTCTGTCTCCTCCCAAGTCAAATCTTGATTATACGCTCCTAAAGACCACGAGGGTTCCAATGTACTATTCCCTTCAAAAGGAGCACCATTTTGCATAATTCCCAATGCGAGATAAGCCGATTCAAAATGTTTCCCAGAACGTCCCCAGCTAGCCCGGATTTTACCGAAATTCAACCATTCTAAATTTTCCCGAATAAAACTCTCCTCGGAAAAAGTCCATGCTGCAGCAACGGAAGGGAAAGTTCCCCATTTCTTATGTTCCCCGAAAGTCGAACTTCCATCCCGCCGGATACTGGCTGAGAACAGATATTTCTTTTTATAGTTGTACTCCAAACGAGCAAAATAAGAAATCAGGACCTGTTCCGTCATATCCGAAAGGTAGTGCTGCAAAGCTATTTTACGGCTAAGCGTAGGTGTCAGTTGTTCATCCCCTAAATCCGGGAATCCCGGACGCACGTAATAAATCTGATCACTAGGAGAATTCTCCCCGCTTCCTCCATTATACTCGGTCTGATCATACTGATAGGACAGACCGGCCACCGCACTTATATTATGATTCTCGTTAATTGTAGTTTTATAATTCAATAAATTTTCATTCAATACCATCAAACTTATCCCGGTTTCACCAACACTCATAGACCGGTTGGTAGACATCAGGTAAGAGGGTGTAAAACCATTACGACGATTTAATGAATAGTCTGCAGCCAAGGAAGTTGACAATTGTAAACCTTTGATAATCTCATAGCCTAACTTGAAATTGGTTCTCAAACGAATTGAACGGTTTTTTTCTTTTATATTTTTCATCTGGTCGACAATATAGTCCCAAACAGCCGAACCTTCCCCCGGATATAGAGAACTAAGATAATAAGGGTCCCCCGGTACAACGCCGATCATCGGTGAACTCTGGAAACTAGAACTGAACGACCCGTATCCCTGTTTCCGATTAGCCAAAGAAGCGTTCAAGCGCAAATCCACGGTCAGTTTATCTACTGGAATTATGTTCATACTGGAGTTCAAATCTATTCGATTAAAACCGCTCCCTTTTAATATACCAGATTCATCGTAATAGCCTAACCCCAAGCTATAAGCGATTTTTTCCGAACCGCCATAGGACTGGATATTAGCATTCGTCACTTTCCCCTTATGGTAATACATCGGGAAAAAGTTCGTGGCATTATTATAGAAATCGTTCAAACTATCCTGGAAAAAAAGCCCATTTGAAGTAGAAGTAACCGGATGCATCAAAGCATCCATCGTTCCTCCGGGATGCAAGTAATTCTCCTCCCAAGTTTCAGGGTATTTATAACGCAAAGTTTCCATATCCAAATAAGCTATCAACTCTTTTCTCAATGCCTTTAAACGAAAATCTCTTTCATAACGCCCCACCATGATCGTCGGCAATTCCGGCAACACGCTCCAACTCTGTGAAACATTTACCGATAAAGAACTTTTTTGGTTTTGACGTCCCTTTTTCGTTGTCACGATAATCACCCCGTTGGCAGCCCTAGAGCCGTATATGGCTGCAGAAGAAGCATCTTTCAAAACTTCAATGGATTCGATCATATCGGGATTAATGTCTGACAACAAATTCGTTCCCGTGATCGGAGAAGTAAACGAATTCAATGGAACACCATCAACAACCCATAATGGATTAGAAAAACGTCTCTCCAACTCTATGTCTAAAGAGTTGTATCCCCGAATGGTTATCGCGGCTCCGCCACCTCCCGGGGCCCCGGAAATATTCGTAATATCCATCCCGGCAACCCTTCCTTGCAATAAAGTTGCAATATTCGGGGAGGGGATTCCTTCTAAATCTTCTCCCTTTACTGTGGATATTGCTCCTGTCATTTCACGACGGGTTGTCGTTCCGTAGGCTACCACAACCGCTTCATCCAACGCCTGAATATCTTCCTCCATAATAACCCGTAGGGTATCGGATTGAGCATTAAAAGTTACTATTTTCTTTTTAAAACCCACGAAAGAAAATTCCAACGTCCCACTCGTTACAGGCAGATCCATGGCGAACCATCCCCTTGTATCCGTCGCTGTCCCCAAAGATACACCTGCCACCTTCACCGTCACTCCGGGAATGGGATCTCTCCGTGTATCATACACGAATCCTTTTACCCGCAATGATTTTTTTTCTTTCTCCTCTTTTTGCACCAACATCACCACGTCCTTATCAAACAAAAAGGTAAATGGGGTTTCAGCCAACGCATCACGTAAAACATCTTTAACTTTCTTCTTTTCCGCATGAATGTCCAACTTGTCCATTTTCTCTAGTTGGTTCGTGTTATAAATAAACCGTAACCCCGTCTGTTTATGAATTTCATCAAATAACTGATAAAAACTCACGTTTTTCAAGTTCAAGCTAATCACCTGATCTTGTGCTACACTATTTGCAAATGCGGTAAATTGCAAAAAAAACATAAAAATAACACACAACCTCATGATCATCCAATTTTTTTTATGTGACTCATCCAAGATGTGCCACATGATTCTCTTTTTTTTCATACATTTGTAATTGAACTAAAATTAATACTGGACAGGTTCGGCTCAATTGAACCTATCTATTGTTTAATTGTAAGTGATGAAGAGGCTCATTTCTTCGTCACTTATTTTTTACTTATGACAACTGTTCGTCCATTCAGAGCAAACCGGGCATTTGAGGTTTTCTCCAAAAAGAAAAACAAATCCCTAATATCAGCATACCGTCTCATGTTACAATCAAACCGCAGATCCTTTAGACTTTCATCTTGAAAAAACACGGTTACATCATACCAACGAGCCATTTTTTCCATGATAGATTCTAACCGCTCGTTGACAAACACAATATTTTGATTTTTCCATGCGATATAAGGGTATATATCCACCTGATGTATTTCACTCTGCCCCGTCCGGGAATCCGAAACAGCTAACTCGTTGGGTGCCATCATTCGCTCCGGAGTACTTATATTCGCCTTAAACCCTATTGATCCGTTCACAAGAACAGTCTCAATATTTTGTAAATCGTAAGCATTCACGTTAAACTCAGTCCCATATACCTTCAACGAAAATTCCCCTGCACGTACGACAAAAGGCTTATCATTTTTTTTCGTAACACAGAAATAAGCATTTCCTTTCAATTTTACCTCTCTGAAATCTCCAGAAAAAAATACCGGATACTCTAATTCAGAGTCCGCATCCAACCACACTTTCGTACCTTCACTTAATGTCACAAAATATTCACCTCCTCGCGGAACGACAATTTTGTTATAAATCGGCTTTTCAACTCTCTTTGTAGATAAAGCATCATATTGTACTCCCATGACACTGTCGATCTTCAACACGGAACCGTCTTGCTCCTGAATCTTTTGTGTCGATTTTGTTAACTGAATTTGTTCACCCGTGGACAGAACTAACATTGCCTTTGATTGAATTGGCTTTATTTCCGAAACAACAAGTTTTTCAGAAACGACCTGTTTATCCTCTCGAATAAAAAAGAATAATGTCACAATCAATAACACTGCTATTGAAGCTGCCACTCCGTAATAAGGCGTCAGATTCCTTTTCTTTTTCAAAGAAGAGAATATTATCTTTTTTGCCTGTTCTTCCCGTATATGTACATCTTCTTGTACCCACCGGATTCGTAAATAATCCTTCATCAAAGATTCGTAAGCATTCCGATTCTCTTGACTCGCCTCCAACCATACACGCACATTTTCTTCTTCCCGCTCGTCTAATTCACCACTCAGAAAAGCAATTAACCAATCTTCTGTTTCGTGGTCTAGTTTCGTTTTTTCCATAGATTTGATCCTTTTTCATCTTATGTACAAAAAAGAGGATGAAAAAGTCTAGTGATTTTTGAAGAAAAATCATCAATTATCCAAAAAACATTAGTTTTTAACAATACCGGCAATAAACGAGCAAAAAATCAAGAAATCCTTCACGCCCCATTCGCTCTCGTAGTTTCCGTATAGATGTTCCTAACAAAGTTTTTACAGTAGAAACCGAAATATTGTAACGATCTGCCACTTCTTGATATTTCATTCCCTCAACAAAAACGCCATTCAATATTTCCCGACTACGATTCGGAAGAAGAGCAACTTCATCCATCACTTTAGCGATCAACTGGTCCTTCGAATCATCATATTCCTCAAACATACAATCGACACGTTCCACACTCACAAAACACGTGAATATATCACGTTTCGTCAATCGATTATAGCAACGATTTCGAACCAACACCCGCAAAAAAGAAGAAAGTGTTTCCGGCTTTAATTCCCGGTGAATCTCTTGATTCCACAGAGCGATAAAAAATTCTTGAACAACATCCTCGGCTACTCCGAGATCGTTCAAAAAAGTGTTAGCCCATGAAACCAAAGATTTATAATAAGCTTCGAATAAAAGCTCCATCCCTCGTTGATCACGAGCATTTAACAAATCACAAATTTCTTGATCTTTCACCGACCGCTGTCCCATCATAACAGATTGAATCCATTTTGATACAAAAATAAAATTTTTATCCGGGGAATCTATAATCAAGGGGAATTTTAGCAAGAAAAAAAACAATGTATAAATGATCCGAAATTACAAGTTGTGTTTTATCCGTTCCAAACCGGGCCTCTGGAGCGGCGATTCCTTAAATCGGACTTGAAATGTTTCCTCATCAAGTGCCAACCACTCTTCCCGGCTCATCCGCATCAACCATTCATTCGGGGAAAATTCCTCTACATGATGCAGTACGGCTTTCCGATTCCACGGACAGACCTCCTGACAGGCATCACACCCAAAAAAGCGATCTCCCATCTTTTTCTTTATTTCTGACGGGATGTCATCTTTTCTCTCGATCGTGTTATAAGAAATACAAAGATTGGCATTCACTTCATGCGAGGAAAGGGCTCCCGTGGGACAAGCCTCCACACACCGGTTACACTGACCACAAAAATTCCGCTCTTCGGGCAGAGAATACCTTGAAGGTTCAAAATCCGATATAATAACACCAATAAAACAATAGGACCCCAAACGAGGATGAATCAACAAAGAGTTCCGGCCAATCCATCCCAACCCGGCCCGTCGAGCCCACTCGTGTTCAAACACCGGAGCGGAATCCACGAATGCCCGGCCCGTAATCTTTCGTCCGCTCACTTCTTCCAGACAAGTATGCAATTTAAATAACCGGTCTTTCACCACCCGGTGATAGTCTTTCCCGTATGCGTAGCGGGCAACTACCGGAATGCCTTCCGATTGGAGTTTTGGAGTATAATAATTAGTCAGAGTTACAATCACCGAGCGGGCCCCTTCAACAAATAAAGCGGGATTCTCCCGCTTCTCTATATTATTCGCCATGTAATTCATTCCTGCATGAAATCCTTGTCCGATCCATCGCTCCAACCGCTCCCTCTCCCGGGATAAAACATCCACCGGAACAACACCACAGGCATCAAACCCGCACTCTTTGGCCTTTTCTAATAATGCCTCCATTTATGAAATTATAAGGTTTATAAAATTTGTAAGGTACAAGACAACTTTATAAACCTTACAAACTTTATGAACTTAAATATCAAACCCCAATTCCAACCGGGCCGTTTCGCTCATTCTTTCCGGAGTCCACATCGGTTCGAAAGTCAGGTTTACCGTGGCTTCATCAATCCCGTCGATCGTCAACACGACATCATGCACCTCCTGCACGATCTGGTCGGCAATCGGACATCCCGGAGCAGTAAGGGTCATGGTAACAATCACCTCGTTTTGTTTCGGGAATTCAATATTATAAACGAGTCCTAACTCCCATATATTCACCGGAACTTCCGGATCATAAACGGTAGATAATTTCTCGATCACTAAATCTTCCATTAAACTTTTTCCCATATCTCTCGTTATTTTCCCTCGTATGCCAAGGCGTAATACTTTATTTGTTTCACCATCGACAACAACCCGTTAGAACGTGTCGGTGACAGGTGTTGAGTCAAGCCGATCTTGTCGATAAAATCCAGATTAGCATTCACGATGTCGTGAGGCGTCTGACCGGAGAATACCCGGATCAATAACCCGGCAATACCTTTCGTGATAATGGCATCACTATCCGCTTCAAAATACAACTTACCATCTCGCAATTCGGCATGAAACCACACCCTGGACTGACATCCTTTAATCAGATTATCCTCCGTCTTGTGCGTTTCGTCCATCGCATTCAAGCCATTACCTATTTCTATCAGATAAGCATATTTATCCATCCAATCATCATACATGGAAAACTCATCCACGATTTGATTCTGAATCTCTTCTATCGTCATTGCTCTTATAATTTGAAAATCTTTTCTATCTTTCTTAACCCTTCACAGAAAACATCAATTTCTTCCCGGGTGTTATACATGGCTATGGAGGCGCGAGCCATTCCCTGTACCCCGTAATGTTGCATCACGGGTTCCGCACACAATTGTCCCGTACGTATGGCAATCCCCATCTTATCCAACAAAGTACCCAAATCAAAAGGATGTATGCCCTCGATTCCGAACGAGATCACGGAAGACTTATTCGCGGCATCCCCGTATAAGATAATGCCCGGAACTTCCCGAACCTGTCTCATGGCATAATCCATCAGACCATGTTCATATTCGGCAATCTCTTGTAAACCGATACTTTTCACGTACTCCAAGGCCTCACCTAAACCGACAACCCCGATAAAATCCGGAGTTCCTGCCTCGAATTTAAAAGGCAATTCGTTGTAAGTCGTTTTCTCGAAACGAACTTCCTTGATCATTTCTCCCCCGCCCTGCCAAGGTGGCATCTGTTCCAACAGGCTACGCTTTCCATACAGGACACCAACTCCCGTGGGCCCGTACACCTTATGCCCCGAAAAAGCGAAAAAGTCACAATCCAATGCCCGCACGTCAACCGGGATATGCTGGATAGCCTGAGCTCCGTCAACCAAAGCGTATGCTCCCAAAGCGTGTGCCGCGTCAATCATCTCCTTCACCGGATTCACCGTACCCAACACGTTAGAAACATAAGCCACACATACCAATCTTACCCGCTCATTCAAAAGCCCCCGGAACACCTCCATGTCCAGCTCACCCTTATCATTAAAAGGCACCACTTTCAACACGGCCTTCTTGCGTTCACACAGCATTTGCCAGGGAACAATATTGGCGTGGTGTTCCATTTCCGTCACGATGATCTCGTCACCTTCCCGGATAAAAGCCTCCCCGAAAGTGTAAGCCACGAGATTGATACTCTCGGTCGTTCCCCGGGTAAATATCACCTCATCCGTGGACTCCGCGTTGATAAACTCTCTCACGGTTTCCCGGGCTTGTTCATTGGCATCCGTACATTTATTACTCAGATAATGCACTCCCCGATGCACGTTGGAATTGTAACGTAAATAATATTCCGTCATCTTTTCCACCACTCGCAAAGGTCGCTGGGTTGTTGCCCCGTTATCCAGGTAAACCAACGGTTTGCCATAAATCTTTTCCTCCAGTATCGGGAAATCCTTTCTAATCCGATTGACGTCAAACATAATTTATTTCTTACAATGCATCACGCAATTGTGACACTTGGTTAATTCTCCTCTTAATCGTTTATCCACCAAACTATCAATCTCTTCCCGGAGCGGCTCAAGTTTCACCCGTCCGACAATCTCATGCGCAAAACCGAACATCATCATCATTCGAGCCTCTGCCTCCCCGATCCCGCGGGAACGAAGATAGAACATTGCCTCCTCGTCGATCTGTCCGACCGTAGCCCCGTGACTACACTTCACGTCGTCGGCATCAATCACCAGCTGGGGTTTCGTGTTCACTTGAGCCGTATCCGTCAATAATAGATTATTGTTTGCTTGATAGGCCTCCGTTTTTTGAGCATCGGGACGCACGACGATCCGTCCGGCAAAATTAGCCAGTGCCGCATCGTCCAACACACCTTTGAAATGTTGATTACTTGTACAATGAGGTGCAATATGGTCAATAAAGGTGAAGTTGTCCACCTGTTGTTTTTTATCCGACAAATACATCCCGTAAAGATTACTCTCGCATCCTTCTTCCGTCAAAGCGGCAAAAAGATTGTTGCGAATGAACCCGCCATATAGGGTAATCACGTTTGCATCATACCGGGAATTGCGTTTCTGGGAAACGAACACGCTGTTTATCTGGGAAGCCTCGATATGTTGATTCTGAACATGGTAGTATTCAAAAGCCGCATTCTCCCCGACAACCACTTCCGTGGTATTATTCGATAAAAAGCTATCATCGGAAAGCGTGTGGTCACAAACCAGAATCGTCGCCTTAGCATCACGTCCCAAGATTACCATGTTCCTCTGGAACGACATCAAGTCCGCATTCGCCCGCATCAGGTTCACAATCTGTAACGGACGCTCCATCACCACCCGATCCGGAACATACACGAATACCCCGTCTTGGGCAAATGCCGTGTTCAGTGCCACTAATCCATCCGCATCTGCCGGTTTCGTGTACTGATTATAATGTTTTTCAAATAACTCTTTATACTTCACGCTAGCCTCTGCCATGCTGCAAATCACCACGCCTTCGGGAATTTCTGGTACTACATTCTCCTGCACGAACCAACCGTTGATCGTCAAAATCAGATTGGTGTCCAAATTCGGCACGTGACATTTGAATATCTCGCCCAGTTCCACGCCTTGCTTGATATTTTTCAGCACCACCTTATAATCCCGGTCAAACACCGGTAAGGTATCCGCGTAAAGATAATCCTCCGTTTTATAGGGGATTCCTCCCAAGGCCTCGAAACGTTGAAACGCCTCCTCCCGGTGTCGGTTCATCACGTCACCGCATCCTTCCTGCAGTAACCGTTGTCCCTCCCGAAACAGAGTCGCGAAATCATTATTTATCTTTTCTAATCTTTCCATCTTCCATTACTTACCGGACTCAACTTCCTGTTTAATCCAATCATAACCATACTTCTCTAACTCCAAGACCAACTCTTTTCCAGCCGTCTTCACGATGCGCCCGTCATACAACACGTGTACAACATCCGGCACGATGTAATCCAACAAACGCTGGTAATGAGTGATCACGATAGTAGAGTTATCCGGTCGTTTCAGCTTGTTCACCCCGCTGGCAACAATACGTAACGCATCAATGTCCAAACCGGAATCCGTTTCGTCCAGAATAGCCAGTTTCGGTTCCAACACTGCCATCTGGAATATCTCGTTCTTTTTCTTCTCCCCGCCGGAAAAACCTTCATTCAGAGAACGGTTCAACAAACGACTGTCAATGTTCACCATCTCCATTTTCTCTCGGATCATTTTCAGAAACTCGCTTGCCGGGTAAGGAGGTAATCCCTTATACTTACGTTGCTCGTTTACCGCGGTCTTCAAGAAATTAACGGTACTCACACCCGGAATCTCTACCGGGTACTGGAAACTTAGGAATATCCCTTCCCTTGCCCGGTCTTCTGCCGGAAGTTCCAACAGATTCTTCCCGTTAAACCAAACTTCCCCTTCCGTCACCTCGAAACACTCCCGTCCCGTAAGCACGGCCGACAAAGTACTCTTCCCTGCCCCGTTCGGTCCCATAATCGCGTGAACCTCCCCGGCATTCACCTCCAAATCAATCCCTTTCAATATTTCTTTTCCGTCTATCGCAGCATGTAAGTTTTTTATCTTTAGTAAACCCATTTTATTTTAGATTTTAAATTTAGATTTCAGATTCCAAGCCCTCGAACCGCCTCCATTCCAAAATCATAAATCATAATTCATAAATCGATAAATCTATAAACTTTTAGCTCTTAGCTTTTAACTTTTAGTTTTTAGCTTTTAGTTTCCTATCCCACGCTTCCCGCCAAACTGATTTGCAACAGTTTTTGTGCCTCGACAGCAAATTCCATCGGCATTTTATTGATCACGTCTCCGGCATATCCTTTGATGATCAAACCAATGGCATCTTCTGTTGAAATTCCTCGCTGGTTACAATAGAATATCTGGTCTTCCCCAATCTTGGAGGTTGTAGCCTCGTGTTCCACCTGTGCCGTAGGATTTGCCACTTCCAAATAAGGGAAGGTGTGAGCCCCGCATTTATCTCCCAATAACAAAGAATCGCATTGTGAAAAATTCCGGGCATTCTTACAATTTTTCACCACCTTCACCCGGCCCCGGTAAGAGTTGGAACTATATCCCGCTGAAATACCTTTCGATACGATCCGGCTACGAGTGTTATTTCCGATATGGATCATCTTGGTTCCCGTGTCTGCCTGTTGGTAATTATTAGTCACGGCCACGGAGTAAAACTCGCTGACAGACCCGTCTCCCTTCAATATCGTACTTGGATATTTCCAGGTAACCGCAGATCCGGTCTCCACCTGTGCCCAGATCAATTTGGCATTTTCCCCTTTGCAGATGCCCCGTTTGGTCACGAAATTATAGATACCACCTTTCCCGTTTTTATCTCCGGGGTACCAATTTTGCACGGTACTGTATTTCACTTCCGCATTCTTTTCCACCACGATCTCCACGATGGCAGCATGTAACTGATTCTCGTCCCGTTGCGGTGCAGTACATCCTTCCAAGTAGCTCACGAAACTCTCCTCTTCTGCCACGATCAAAGTACGTTCAAACTGTCCAGTATTTGCCGCGTTGATCCGGAAATAAGTGGACAACTCCATCGGGCAACGAACCCCTTTCGGGATGTAAACAAACGATCCGTCACTAAACACGGCCGAATTTAACGCAGCAAAGAAATTATCAGCATAGGGGACAACCGAACCCAGATAACGTTTCACTAAATCCGGGTGATTCTTCACGGCCTCGGAGAACGAGCAAAAGATCACTCCCCGCTCTGCCAGCGTCTCCTTGAACGTGGTCTTCACGGACACACTATCCATCACGGCATCCACTGCCACCCCGGATAACGCTTTTTGTTCGTCCAAAGGAATACCCAATTTGTCAAACGTCGCTTTCAACTCGGGATCGACCTCATCCCACGATTTCTTTACCTCCTGTTTCGGGGCTGCGTAGTACACGATGTCCTGATAATCAATCGGAGGAATCTCCAATTTCGCCCACGTGGGCATTTTCATCGTAAGCCAGTGACGGTAAGCCTTCAAACGGAATTCCAAGAGCCATTCCGGCTCTTCTTTCTTTTGTGAAATCAAGCGGATCACCGATTCATTCAATCCCTTCCCGATCATCTCGGTTTCCACGTCAGAAACAAAACCGTATTTATACTCGCCCTCAGTTACTTCATTCAATATATCGTCTTGTTCTTTAGCCATAACTTTTATACCCTATTATCTCCAATTTATCAATCTGTGCAAAAGTACAAAAAAATATTACCTATCAATCATCTATCAGGTAGATAATATCTATTACGTGATAAATCCCCGTTATGATTCATTCTCTCTTGCGAAATACCTCATCATAAACTTATAACCTGCAAACTTGTAACCTGTAACGTGGCGTAGCCACATTATCATTTGCTCGATTCATCAATTTAGCGTATTTTTGTTTTCGATATATAAGAACTGAAACATGAGTGAAAACAAACCATTGACGAAACTATCCACGTTAGGGGAATTCGGCTTGATCCGCCACCTGACACAAGATATAAAATTAAAAAACGAATCTTCATTGAAAGGAGTCGGCGACGATGCGGCCGTACTCGATTACAAGGACAAAAAAGTACTGGTCAGCACGGATATGCTGATCGAAGGAGTACATTTCGATCTGGCCTATGCCCCGTTGAAACATCTAGGGTACAAGGCTGTAGCGACAAACGCCAGCGACATATACGCCATGAACGGAACTCCCCGGCAGATCACAGTTTCTCTTGCTGTTTCCAACCGTTTCTCCTTGGAAGCGGTCGATGAATTGTACGAGGGCATTTATCTTGCCTGCGACCACTACGGGATTGATCTCGTGGGCGGTGACACGACCTCTTCCCAAACGGGAATGTGTATCAGTATCACGGTGATCGGAGAGGCTGACGAGGAAGATATTGTTTATCGCAATACCGCACGGGAAAATGACCTGATTTGTGTCAGTGGGAATTTGGGTGCCGCTTACATGGGACTTCAGTTGTTGGAGAGAGAAAAAGTCGTGTTCAAGGAAAATCCCAATGCCCAACCGGACTTCTCGGGGTATGAATATATCCTCGAACGCCAGCTAAAACCGGAAGCCAGAATGGATATCATCCAATTACTCAAGGAAAAAGGCATTAAGCCGACTGCCATGATGGACGTTTCCGACGGGCTTTCATCCGAGGTATTGCACATCTGCCATGATTCCGGCCTCGGTTGCAACATCTACGAGGAAAAGATTCCGATTGATTACCAGACTTTCAAAATGGCCGAGGAGCTTAACATGAATGCCACGGTATGCGCTCTTTCCGGGGGAGAGGATTATGAACTCTTGTTCACCACGCCACTGGATGCCTACGATAAACTGATTACCATGGAAGAGATCAGTATCATCGGACATACTTGTGCCAAAAGCGAAGGTTATAATTTAATCACGAAGGACGGTAATTCATTCGAGCTGAAAGCCCAAGGCTGGATAAACTTTAACCCGTCCGAAGAAAAATAACAGACCACCATGAACAAACTGGAAAACATACTTGACGAATCTTTACTACACAGTGCCAGCGGGGACCGGAAGGCCCTCCGCCTGTTACTAAAGAAAGTCATTCCCGATCGTTTTCATTATTACCATGAAAGCCGGGATATCACCCGCCAGGAGGAATACGCCGATTTGTTATACAAGATTCTCCTACTTGAACTGGATGAAGAAGAAGAGGAAAGCATCGAGCTGGCAGAACTTGCTTATCTGGGCATCAGCGAGTGTATCTCGTCAGCCCCGGCACACATCTACGAGTGCCTCAAAAAGCGTATCATCCTGATGCACTATTTCGCGGACTATTTCACGGATAGCCTAATCGAAGTCTTCTTGAAAAAATACCGGGAGAACAACCTGTTGGAAGCCCGAAATCTAGCCTTGGAATCCATCGAACGGATGCAATTGTTCGATATTTTCTTGATAGAACAGAATTTCGATGACCGTATCGACCGGGATGAACAATTGACAGATGTCTGCAACGGCATAGAACTCGCTCCCAACCTCACGGACGAAGAACTGACGGAAGCACAATTAATGCACCAAGTGTTATACGCTTATTTGAAAGCGAAGTACCGAAAATGATACAAAAAAACAGAGAGCTTTTTCAAACTCTCTGTTTTCTCATTCTTAACGATTCGAATTAAATCTTCTTTCTCTTGGGAATCTTTGACCTCTGTCGTCGCCACCTTCTTCTCTGGGTCTAGCCTTTTTCACAACGATTTTTCTTCCTTGGAATTCAGTTTCGTTTAAGGCATTGATCGCATTGAAACCTTCCGTTTCATCTTCCATCTCAACAAAACCAAAACATTTAGAGTTACCAGTTTCTTTGTCCATAATAACTTTGGCTGAAGAAACAGAACCATGCTCTGAGAAAAGAGCTTGTAAGTCCTCACTTGTGGTCGTGGAACTTAACTTTGCAACAAAAATATTCACAATAAAAATAATTAAAATTAATAATACATATAGAAGGGTACGTAGAGGTATATCTTTGGTTTCAACGATAAACAACTATTTATCTTCTAATGCGACAAATATAAGTAATTTCTTAATAATCAAAAATTAATCACGCATTTTTTCTTTATTTTACACCAGATTTATTCCCTTATCATAGATATTGAATCACAGCCTGTTTTCATCAATTCGATTTCATATTCATCATTTTTTTTACATTTCCCTCCACTTTTTCTCCCTAAACGCTTGCGATTTCAAAAATTTTCCCTACTTTTGCACCCGTTAAACAATAACGATGGTGCCATAGCTCAGTTGGTAGAGCAAAGGACTGAAAATCCTTGTGTCCCCGGTTCGATTCCTGGTGGCACCACTGAAAATGAGAGAGTTACAAAAGTAGCTCTCTTTTCTTTTACCCTCAAAAATGCCATTTTTAGCCCAATATTTAAACTACGGGTAAACCAATTTGTCAACCAGAATGTCAACCAATATTTTGATTTCATCCCTTAACGATACAGCAAAAATATAAACAACATCTACCCATACCATAGGCTTACAAATAACCGATTCTTCATTTTTGTTTGCAAGTTGTCTTTTTGTTGACTCCATACACCTTTTCCCGGTAAACGTTATTTTTACTTATATTCTATTAAAATGGCGGCTATTAGTGGGCGATAAGGCGGCGACAAGGCGGCGAGAGCGCCTAACTGTCGCCTAATAGTCGCCCAACAACCAAGCAATTTCCATGATTTACCCTAGGCCCCCCCTTTCAATCCGATAAAAAAGGGATTCATAGCGAGTAACTTGATAAAGAATTACCTTAAGAATTATCTACCTACGATACGGTTACTGTGCCTACAACTTTTTTATCATCTCGAATTGTTTTCCTGTCGGTTCAATATTCTTCGAGCGCAGAAAAGCAGGTATAGAATCACAAGTAAGGTCAGTATTTAGAATCTTTATGGAACCTAATTTATTCATTTCAAGCATCTTTTGAAATAACAAAGAACCGATGCCTTTGTGACGATACGCCTTGTCAACAGCAATCTGGGTAACATCCCCGGACACGGGTTCGAAAACCCCGTACCCAACCAATCTGTTTTCAATGAAAACCCCCAAGCAAACGAAAGTATCAGCCGCCCTACCTATCGCCTCCAAACTATTCTGCCAAGACGGCTTGAAATCCCAGAAATCAGAGACCGAAACGTGATCCTCGATCCGAATAACCTGTAACGTGTAAGGAATATCAACGTGTACCTTGTTTCGAACCTGTCTGGTCTCCGCCCTAAAATAATAAAATTCCCGCGTCACCTGGAAACCGATCTTTCGATAAACGGAAACCGCCCCTGCATTATGTTGCAACACTTCCAACAAGTATTCTTTAATTCCGGCCTCCTTCAAATAAGGAATGGAGACCTCAAACACCCGTGTTGCCAACCCGGTTCCCCGGTAATCTTTCAATGTTCCGGTTCCCGTGTCGTATGCCGTCCGAGTCCCGTTGAAATCCCCGATCCCATTACAAGTAAACGAAACGATCTTATCCCTATCAAATGCGGCAAAAGAAAGTTCCGGATCAAAACCTCGTCGTTTCAGCATGGCCTGTAACTCCGCACGATTCAATTGCATCTCATACTCGGCAAAAGCCTGCCGGAACGCCTCGAACAACTCATCAAAACTCGTATCTTTCAAAGATTTAATTCTAATATCTACCATATTATTTATCATTAGCACATTTTGTAAAAAGATCCAAAATAGAGGGACATCACTCTTTTATTAATACCCGTTTCGAGACCCGTGGGACAATCACCCGATGAAATGGTTTGATAAAGAAAAAATAGACTTTCCCTATCCGGTTGTGATATTTCACCCACGTGGAGATTTCCGTGGTCTGCCTGCCTCCTTCTTCCGGGCAAATAAATACCGAAACGTAAAAAAGTAAATGACTATCATCCATTCGCATGATCGCCTCCCGTTCATTTTCTTCCACGATCAGGTTCTTTACCTGTGGAGCTCTCGTTTCGATCCCGAAAGGTTTCACGAGAAAGGCCCGGAATTTGTACAAAGCCCTGAGCCACGCAGGATTATACGAGAATATTCTTGTAATAATCTCCGCCGGAGACAACCCGTTCACGTCGGTTTGTACCGAAAATGTGTCATGGTAATCCACCGGAAGATATTTTTCAATCAGTCGACCCGTTTCGTTCGTATCATTCATTGATGTGACATTATAAATAGAAATTCAAACTTCGATCTCGTAAATCCGGGAGTTCTCGCCCCACGGATGGTATCCCTGCCCGATATAGCGGAACCCGTATTTCTCGTAATACCCCACGTGTTCCGTTGAAAGGTACATGCGGCTGAATCCCGCCTTACGGGTATCTTCTTTCGCTTTTTCAATCAACAACACGGCATAAGCATTTCCCCGGTACGCCTCCTCGATATACAAGGCACAAAGCCAAGGATACAGGTCCATCCGGCTGATAAAATCATTCGTGATCAAGCCGGCACATCCCATGATACCCCCCTCTTTTTCCAACAGATACCATTGTGGTAGAACATCCTCACTCCCCACGGCATGAGTGATACAATCCTCGTATATTTCCGGGGCTACTTCCGTCCACTTGCTGGGGAAATATTTTATGGCGACCTCTTTATATTCCGGGTTTTCCCGTACGGATATTACTCTCATCATCAATTCATATTTTAATTATTATACATTACTTTCCTGCCCGGTATTCATTGGGCGTTTTCCCGGTCATGCGGTGGAAAAACTTACTGAAAAAAGAGGGATTGGGAAAATTCAACTCGTCGGCAATCTGGTACACCAATTTATCACTATGGAGCAACTGAATTTTAACCTCCTGGATAACCGCCTCGTTGATCCAGTCCATCACCGTGTGATCACTAACCTGCCGGATCAAGGTATTCAAATAACGGGGAGTCAGGTACAAACGATCCGCGTAGAAAGCCACGTTACGCTCACGGATCGCGTACTTATTCACCAAGCTGAGAAATCGGTTAAACACTTCTTCTTGGCGGGTATATTTCGCATGTCCGACGGAATGACCGTTTTGTTGTAAATAGGCTATTTGATGAAACAGGGTTGAAATCAGACTTTGCACCGTACCTTTAGGAAAAGGAACATCATGTACCACTTCCCACAGCAAAGAAAAAATAGTCTCCAAACGTCGCTCAATCACCTCGTTCAACGACAGCCACAAGTAAAGCCGCCCTTGGAGATAAGCCATCAATTGCTCCTCTTTCTGCCAGCCTTCCATGAAACTATTGGCAATTCCCACCATCGACAATTCACAATCCGGAGACATTTCCACGAACTCGGCCACAGTGCCAGGAGACGCCACCACCATTTGATGAGCCTTTATGGTCAGATCGTGCAAATTGGCCCGAATCCGAACATACCCGGAACGCAGATGCACGATACGCCCTTCCGTCAATCGATAAGGTTGTCCGAAAACGATCAGAGAACTGTTCAAATCCCTCATTCCAACCACGGAACGGACAATAACAAACTCCTCTGAAATGAAACGATAATCGTTACAAGGTTGTATGGGCCAAGCCTGCACCTGTTTCAAGGCTAAATTCAATAATCCGTTTTGTTTCATAAGACATGACGATTTCCTACAAAGATAATATTTTACCCGAAATACAAACAAAAAATCGCATTTTTCGAACAAATAGAACATTCACCACTACTAATGGAGCCTTAATATATTCATCCGTCATGTACCTTTGTCGTAGAAATAATTAAAAACATAAATATATGATACGAACCTTTTTTCTGATCCTGTTTGCCAGCCTGGTGCTACAAGCCTCCGGGCAACTTACCCTCGAAGGATGTCGGCAAAAGGCCCAAGACCATTACCCGCTTGCCCGTCAGTACAAACTGATCGAGTTGTCGGAAAGTTACAGTCTTGCCAATGCCGCCAAGGGTAACCTTCCCCAGATCAGCCTCAGCGGGAAAGCCTCTTATCAAAGTGATGTCACGCAAATCCCTTTCGACATCCCCGAACTTTCCATCAAGGGCTTGCCTAAAGACCAGTACCAAATTATGCTGGAAGTGAAACAGAACCTCTGGGACGGTGGGCATATCCGGTCGCAAAAGCAACAAACAAAAGCCACATCTCAAGAGGCCGAGAGCCAGTTAGACGTGAATATGTATGCATTAAATGAACGGGTGAATCAAGTTTACTTTGGTATTCTTTTGCTAGACGAACAATTGGAACAAAACACACTATTAAATGAAGAACTGCAACGCAATTTGAAAAACGTTATGGCTTACCGGGATAACGGTATCGCCAACGATGCTGATGTCGATGCCGTGCAGGTTGAAATTCTCAACACGCAACAACAACGGGTCAGCCTGGAATCCAACCGGGCCGCCTACCTACGTATGCTCGCCCTTCTCATCGGGGAAAATTTGGCAACAGACACGCAACTGGTAAAACCAATCGTCCCACAAGGTAATAGTTCTGACATGATCAACCGCCCGGAACTATCCCTGTATACCGCCCAGGAAAACAGTATCAACGTGAAGGAGCAAGCCTTAAAAACCGGCTATCGTCCCCAGCTCGGCCTGTTTGCACAAGGCGCTTACGGTAATCCGGGGTTAAATATGCTGAAGAACTCGTTTGAACCCTACTATATTGTAGGCGCACGACTAAGTTGGAATTTCGGTAGCCTGTACACCTTGAAAAACGACAAGCGCAAATTCACGACCGAACGACAACGCATCCAAAGTAACCGGGATTTATTCTTGTTCAACACCCATCTGCAACTGGCAGAACAACAAGGTGTCATCACCGCCCTGCAAAAACAGATGAAAACGGATAACGAGATCATCCGCCTCCGCACCAATATCCGTAAGTCTGCCGAGGCGAAAGTAGCCAACGGCACGTTGACCGTGACCGAGATGCTACGGGAACTGACGAATGAAAATCTGGCCCGGCAGAACAAGGCCCTGCACGAGATTCAGTTACTCATGGACATGTATCAACAAAAACATCTCACCAATTAACCCGGTGTGAAGATTAAAAAGTACAATACGAACAAATTTACAAACACTCAAGTATATGAAAACTCTAAATATGATCCTCATGGCGGTAATCTCAACTCTTCTGCCCGCCTGTAATTCAGAAAAAGAATATGACGCTACCGGGACATTCGAGGCCACGGAAATCATCGTGTCCTCCGAGGCCAGTGGTAAACTTTTTTACCTGAACGCCGAAGAAGGAACACGGTTATCCCAAGGAACGGAAATCGGGCTAGTCGATACCGTACAACTCTACCTGAAGAAATTACAACTGCAAGCCAGCATGAAATCAGTTGACAAGCAACGTCCCGATATACGTAAACAGATTGCTGCCATACAGGAACAAATCGCAACAGCGAAACGAGAACGGGCCCGCGTGGCAAATTTGCTGAAAGCCAATGCCGCTAATCAAAAGCAACTGGACGACTGGGACTCTCAGTTAACCGTGCTGCAACGTCAACTCGATGCACAAGTTTCCTCCTTGCAGAACAGTACCGCCAGTCTGAATGAACAGAGTTCTTCCGTGGCAATACAAGTGGCCCAAGTGGAAGACCAACTACAAAAGTGCCACATTCTCGCCCCTATCAACGGAACGATTCTTGCCAAATACGCGGAACCCGGAGAATTGGCCTCCGTCGGAAAACCTCTTTTCAAAATCGCTGACATCGAGAATATGTACCTACGGGCATACATCACCTCTTCCCAACTCGCCACGGTCAAGTTGAACGACCCGGTAAAAGTCTTCGCAGACTTCGGTAACGGGGAGAAAAAAGAATATAACGGCACGGTGACTTGGATCGCCGACGAGGCGGAGTTCACCCCGAAGACCATACTGACTGATGACGAGCGGGCCAACCAGGTTTACGCCGTGAAAATAGCGGTCCGCAATGACGGAACTATCAAAATAGGTATGTACGGAGAAGTAAAATTCTGATTATGGAATATCTTATCGAAACGAGCCACCTCGGAAAGCGATACGGTGACGTACAAGCCCTGCATGATGTCTCTTTTCAAGTCGGGCGAGGGGAATTGTTCGGGCTTATCGGCCCGGACGGTTCCGGAAAGTCCACGCTTTTTCGTATTCTCACGACCTTGCTGGTTGCGGATGAAGGAGAGGCTCGAGTGAATGGCAATGATGTCGTCACGGGCTATAAACAGATCAGACAGAGCATTGGTTATATGCCCGGAAAATTCTCTCTCTATCAAGACTTGACGGTAGAAGAAAACTTGAATTTCTTTGCCACGGTTTTCAATACCACGGTAGAGGCTCACTACGACCAAATTAAAGAAATTTACGATCAGATTGCCCCTTTTAAAGACCGACGGGCCGGGGCTTTGTCGGGCGGGATGAAACAAAAACTCGCCTTATGTTGCGCTTTAATTCACAATCCGGAAGTTCTTTTCCTTGACGAACCGACCACCGGAGTCGATCCCGTGTCACGTAAAGAATTCTGGCAAATGCTCCATCGCTTGCAGGAACGAGGAATCACGATTGTCGTCTCCACCCCTTTCATGGATGAAGCACGGCAATGTGACCGTATCGTTTTTTTACAACACGGCCACATTCAGGGAATCGATACCCCGGTAGTTATTCTGGAAAGATTCAAAGATATACTTTGCCCTCCCGGACTGGAACATGACACATCTCACCAAGAGGTACAAACCGTTATCCGAGTCGAACAACTGGTCAAGACATTCGGGAACTTTACGGCCGTTGACCATATCTCGTTCGAGGTCAAACGAGGGGAAATATTCGGTTTCTTGGGAGCCAATGGTGCCGGGAAGACAACCGCCATGCGGATTCTCTGCGGGTTGAGTCGTCCCTCTTCCGGGAAAGCCGAAGTGATGGGCTACGATGTACGCACTCAAAGCGAGGATATAAAGAAACACATCGGTTACATGAGTCAGAAATTCTCGCTCTATGAAGACCTGAAAGTATGGGAAAACGTCCGGTTATTTGCCGGTATATACGGGGTACCAGAATCGGAAATCGCTCCCCGGACGGAAGAGATGCTGAAACGCATCGGGTTACACGATGAACGGGAAACTCTCGTGCGGGAACTCCCTCTGGGCTGGAAACAGCGACTGGCATTCTCCGTGTCCATCTTTCACAACCCGCAACTGGTATTTCTTGACGAACCGACCGGGGGTGTCGATCCGGCTACCCGACGGCAATTCTGGCAATTGATTTATCAAGCAGCCGACCGGGGTATCACCATTTTCGTCACCACCCACTACATGGACGAGGCCGAATATTGCGACCGCATCTCCATGATGGTCGACGGGCAAATCAAGGCTCTGGACTCCCCGGAAGGACTAAAGGCCCGTTTCCATGCCGCTAACATGGACGAAGTATTCCACCAACTGGCTCGTAATGCCACCCGTTCATCCGATTAATCGTACCGCTTATGAAACAGTTTATCGCTTTTGTCAAAAAAGAATTCCACCATATCCTACGAGACCGACGCACCATGCTGATCCTTATCGGGATGCCTATCGTGCAGATCATCCTGTTCGGATTCGCCATATCCACGGAAGTAAGGAACGTGCAGACAGCCATTCTCACGTCGTCCGTAAACTCGGACACCCGCCATATTATCGATCGTCTGGATGCCAGCGAGTACTTCACTGTGAAATACGTGGTTCATACCAACGAGGAACTGAACCAGCTCTTCCGCAAAGGAAAGATCGAGCTGGGGATTGCCTTCCCCCGGGAACTGCAAAGGCAACGATTCGATTCGGAAAGCATACAAATTATAGCTGATGCCACCGATCCCAATCTGGCAATCACCCGCGGTAGTTATGCCAACGGAATTATCGCCACGGCCGCGGCAGAACTCCGGCAAGCGGGTATCCAACACCCCTCGATTGTCATGCACACAAAATTGCTCTACAACCCGCAGATGCGAAGTGCCTATAATTTCGTACCGGGTGTCATGGGACTGATTCTCATGCTGATTTGTGCCATGATGACTTCCATCTCTATTGTCCGGGAAAAGGAAACCGGGACGATGGAAATACTACTGGTCTCCCCCATGAATTCCTTGTTTGTCATTCTCTCGAAAGCCGTACCTTATTTCGTACTTTCCATATTGAACCTGACAACCATTCTACTCCTGTCATTCTTCGTGCTGGATGTCCCGATCGCGGGAAGTCTCACGGCTCTGGTAGGTGTGTCACTCGTATTCATCTTTGTGTCGCTCGCCCTCGGATTGTTGATTTCCAACGTAACGCAGACACAAGTTGCTGCCATGCTGGCCTCCGGAATGGTGTTGATGCTCCCCACGATTATTCTATCGGGGATAATCTTCCCGATCGAGAGTATGCCCGGCATATTACAGGGCATTTCATGTTTCATCCCGGCACGCTGGTATGTCAGCATCGTCCGCAGAATCATGATCGAGGGAGTTCCGTTCATGTACGTGTGGAAGGAAACCGCAATACTACTTTTCATGGCCGTGGTACTCATCGGGATCACGACCCGCACATTCAAAAACCGTTTAGAGTAAGGAGGAATAATCATGATATTACGTTACCTGATCGAAAAAGAGTTCAAGCAATTAAAACGCAACAGTTTTCTACCCCGTCTTATCCTGATGTTTCCCGTTATGATGATGCTCGTCATGCCTTGGGCAGCCACGCTGGAAATTGAAGACCTGCGCATTGCTATTATAGACAACGACCACAGCCCCTCATCTCAAAGGCTGGTTCACCAAATCGAAGCATCACGCTATTTCCAGTTAACCGAAACCCCGGTAACCTATAAAGAGGGTATGGTTGCTATTGAAAAAGATGAGGCCGACATTATCCTGGAGATTCCGAGGGGTTTCGAGAAGGAACAGGCCAACGGACGCCCGGCATCAACGCTCGTGGCAGTCAATGCCGTCAACGGGACAAAAGGCGGTTTGGGGAGTTCTTACCTCTCTCAGATATTGTCACCTCAAAGTGTATCGACTTCCGTAAGATACCAGTTTAACCCGCATCTGAACTATAAAGTATTCATGGTTCCGGCACTCATGACCATGGTGTTAGTCATGCTCTGCGGCTTCCTTCCCGCCTTGAACGTGGTGGGAGAAAAGGAAGTCGGCACGATCGAGCAGATTAACGTGACTCCCGTCAGCCGTTTCGCATTCACGCTGTCCAAACTCATTCCCTATTGGCTGATCGGGTTTCTCGTGCTTAACTTGTGTATCGGTTTGGCCTGGCTTATATATGGAATTGTTCCCGTCGGTAGCCTATTCACCATCTATCTGGCAACACTGGTTTTCATTCTCGTTGTTTCGGGATTGGGGTTGATCATCTCTAACCATTCGGCCACCATGCAGCAAGCCATGTTTGTCATGTGGTTTTGTATGCTGATTTTTATCTTGATGAGCGGTTTATTCACCCCCATCAGTAGTATGCCAACGTGGGCGCAATGCATCACTTATGCCAATCCTCTACGCTATTTCATGGAAATCATGCGTATGGTTTACCTGAAAGGAAGTAGCATCGGTGACATCATGTCCCAACTTTGCACGCTGGGAGCATTTGCCACCGGGTTATATTGCTGGGCGATTTATAGTTACAGGAAACAACAATAGTATGTTCCCGTAACCCGGCCTCGTATGGTTTTCCGATTGATTAACACGAAGTCACCACGTTTACTACCATTCGATTTTTGTTCCGGGTGTATCGCATATACCAAATGCAAATCAGCAAGGAAACGAAAGTCGAGATGGGCGGGGCGAATCCCATGATAAACAAAGAAGACGGGTCGATCAGACTGAACAGATACGAAAGGGGTATTCGTACCAAAAAGGTGGCAATCAGGCTGTGAATCATCGGGAACACGGAATTTCCTTGTCCGCTGAAGTAGGAATTGATACAGAACACGAAACTCACCAGCACACAGTCAATACTATAACCGCGCAAATATTCCGCCGCCACGGCAACAACCGCCGGATCGTTCGTGAATATTCCCGTCAAGGTTTCCGGCAGGAATTGCGAGTATATGCAAACTGATAGCCCGAAGACCAATGCCATCCCGATACCCGAATAAAGACAACGATTCATACGAGAGATTAATTTCGCCCCGTAATTCTGTGCCGTCATCGTAGCTACCGCCGAGGATATGGCCATCGGGGGCAACATGGCAAATACAATGATTTTCTCAACAACGCCTAAAGAGGCCGACGCAATCACTCCCATCTGGTTCACGATTACAGTGATCAAGAGAAAGGAGACATTAATCAAAGCATCTTGCAAAGCAATGGGAGCCCCCAAGGTCACGATCTTTTTCGAAAGAATACGATCCAAGCGAATATCATGTCTCGAGAACTCGAAACGAAAGCCTTTCCGGTAGAGAAACCATAACGCCGTGGCGAAACTGATTCCTTGTGACGAGATGGTCGCTATGGCAGCCCCCGCCGCCCGCATACCGCAATACCCGACCAGGATGAAATCAAGCACAATATTAATCACGCAGGCTAATCCCACGAAATAGAGAGGTGTTTTGGAATCGCCCAGTCCGCGGAGAATACCACAAATGACGTTATAGCCCATGATGAAAGGAATTCCAATGGAACAGATCAAAATGTAATGTTTCGTGTCACGCATCGCTTCCACGGGTGTATGCATTAGCGAAGCTATCGCTCCATGACTCAGAGTCATAACCAATGTAAGCGATATACCCAACAAGGCAAACAACCAAATAGATGAACCGATTGTTGAGGCCACCTGTCGATCGTCCCTCGCTCCCGTGGCAATAGCAATCAACACCGTCGTCCCCGTCGTGAGCCCAAGAATGATTCCCGTGATGGTCTGCATCACCTGACTACCAATAGCAACTGCGGCAACGCTGGCCGCATCATCATATTGTCCCACGACAAATAAATCCGCACCACCATATAACGCTTGAAGAACATTCGCAATTAAAAACGGGACTGCAAACTGAAGTAATACCTTTGGCACCCGGCCTTGTGTCAAATCCAACTCTTTCATTTATCGTTCTCGCACTTTAAGAATCACGGCTCCCCGTGATCTGTTTTACAATATATTGCACACCAAATACAATTAGCGGGTGCAAATGTAGGACAAATAAACCACGATAAAAAATAAGTCCGGGATAGTTATTCTTTTTATCTATTTATACCAATTTATCTCTTAATTCATTTACAAATTTATTGATACTCCTTCTCACCTTGTCTGACTCAGGAATCAAGCTATAAGCCAATGCATTCAGCTCTCTTTCATAAAGTCCGCTTAACTCCTCCCACAATTCTCCAAACGTATTTAATAAAGGAGCTTCACTTATTAAACAATTTTTCCATCTCTCAGGGAAGTCAAATGTCTCCTTATCATGTTTTATCAACTCTCGCAGATCGTTTATAAAATCACGTTCTACATATTCCATACATTCCACATCATTCAATAAGAAATAAATGTCATAGAAATGACGGATTTTACTACTCAATCCCTCCACAGGATTCTCCATAAAAGAAAAGCGTAACAATGAAACAACTTTCTCGCATAACGTCCGCCTTTTATCCAAGATATTTAGTTCGAATGGATACAGGTCATATTCTTCAATTAAAGATTGCATTTCAGTTTCTTCCAAATAGGACGTGATAAAACTCTTTATCTGTCGTTTCACGTAAGGGTAAGGATTTGCAAAAGAATTAATTTCAACAATGACACGATTTGCGACAAAGGTATATAGAGGAGCATTTACCAATGGCGGGTACTGATACAATGCTTTACGGTAGCGTGAGCCTTTACTTGTCAGTCCTAATACATCTTGCTCCTGCAATCCTTGTGTCATTTCCTTACACACCTTAGAAATAAGCGTTTTTATTTGGTTACCGCTTAATTTACCTGTAAGTACTGCCACATCGACATCTTCCGAGAATCTATTTATCAGACCATACCCCTTGGATAATGAAGTTCCACCTTTAAACACCGTGTTTCCCGCATAAACACTACGGGAAAGTTGTTGCAATATTTTACTAATCCAATAATCCTTTTCAATATAAACCGGTGCTATATGATAATATTCCGATGCGGCTCTTATTGCATCGGCCAACAACTCCGGCTGCTGATCTAATCTCATTCAATCCTCCATTTCCTTATTTCGGGTAACACGTCCTCGTTAATCCCTATTTTGTAAGAGGTCAGCGGATTTAACGTATTCCATAACGCTGATACATTGGGTGTACCATGAATATTTTCAACCATCGCACCCAGTAAAGCTCGAACCATCGGTGGGTATTTCTCTGCAAGTACAAGTAATTTACTAATCTCTTTTTTATCCAGGTCCCGGATAATCATCACAAGACGTTTACACGACTGGTCGATCGTTGCATCCGGAATTTCCTTAATAAACCGAATAGCATCCAATAATTGTAGTAACGGAATATTCTCTTTCGTTATAGGATTAGTTTGCAATACAAAACTAATTGTAAACAACCCTCTTTGTTTCTTGTTCTTACGTGTGTTCGTACCGATTTGAATAATATTCGGCACTTGCGTGGTCAATCCCAAACGATTAAATACGGAATAGCCCGTCAGGTAGCCTATAATTTCTCCATCTTTTACAAGTAAGTCTTTTACAAACTCTTCTTGTCTAGGTTTCAACATGCCAAAAACACTCCTTTTCGGTTTATAAAAACGTCCTTTTGAGATTTTGACAATAACCCCCTCACTCACCAAACGATTTAGCATTTTAATCACACTTTCACTCCGTTCTGCAGGTAAATTAAGATCCTGATATGTGAAAACGTAATCAGGCTGAAAATTTTCGACAAGTTTTCGAACCTCTCTTGTTACAATCATAAATTTACTCATCTGTTTTACAGAGGTAAAGATAATAAATATTCCAGTTTTTACGCCACAAAACTGGAATATTTATAAATAAATTACATTTTGATTTGCTACTACTTACCGTCGTTCACGATACACCACATCCCGAATCTTCGCAAAACCGCTATACTCGATCCTTTTCGTCACGCTGTTATTCACCCCATCCACCGGGTAAAATCCCAATCTACCACCATTGTTATCCGGTGCCGCAGCATTATAAGAGCCTACCATCAGTTCATACTGCCGGGCCATAAATTCCTCCGACTGGTTGTTCAGATCTTTCAATGAACATTGCCTGTACAGGTTAAATTTCAGCATCGTAACCGTCTCGTTTTCCCCTAAAGCAATATTATTCACCGGGTAAGTCGTGTTTGTTCCCAAGTTATGCAGATATATCTTATTTCCCACTGCATAGAACATATAAGGGAATTGAGAATGGAATGCAAAGAGCGTCGCCTTATCAAAATCGGGAGCATTCAAATCCTCGTACTTCGATTCCGGAACATACCCGTTACCAGACATGTTGATACCGTAAATACAACGTTTCCCCACAGCATCCTGTAAGATTGCGTATACCAATCCGTTGGAATAACGGGTACTCTCCATGTACACCAAATCCATTCCCGTTTTAAATGTAAACAAAGCCCCATCCTTATCCCGGATAGGATTCAATACCTGCATCAAAAAGTCTACATATCCTTGTTTCCATCCCATAAAACGCTGGTTATCCACATCATAGAAAATAGCCGCTTTCCCATTTCCGGGACGAGCCATGCTTACCCCGATGTACGGGGCAACCCGGTAAGTCGGTGCTTCTCCCCGGGCGGAAGTATTGATCGGTTTCTCGAAAGCAGCCCCGGGGGTACTCAATACCTGCGCGTAGGCATTTCCGGCATCCGTTACGCAAAGACAGGCCAATGCAGCCGAGGCATTACTACTATTCACCGTGTTATAATACACGACATGCTCATCAGTCGGAGGAATAATGAAATCCACGTTATTCATATTCCAAGATTCATCTGTTTTGAACGTTTCCTTGTTCAATTTATACGTTCCCTCTTCCGACATCACGTAGATCACGTCATCCGGATTCGCCAGTCGGGTTGGATAGAAACCGATCCCTCTCGCGTGTTTCACCTCCGGGAATCCCAAGGGTGCCAACACATTGTAAGCCGGAATAACCCGTTCCGCGGAGATCACCGAAATCATATCCATACGCACCCGTTCCTGTTCACCCTCGTTACACAACACCATCCATCCCTCGTAAGTCGGGGAAGACACTTTAATATCAAAAGTGGTCGACGTCTGTACCCCCGAACGCTTGTCTGTCACGGCAAACCACCCGACATACGTATCGGCCGCAAAAGCCGCCAGCGTGTCCAAATTTAAGGTTTTCGAAGGATTCAAATCCACCCACTTCTGCCCGGCAACCATCGTTCCCCCGGATTTCTTCTCGATCTTATACGAGAACTCGAAATTGCCATTATCCTCCTTCACCTCTCCATCCAAAGAAGAGATCACTTTCGGGGTCACAATGATACGATCGGAATTCCCCAACACCTCGATCACCTCCGGGACATTCTCTATCGTTATATCCGCCATATCACGGTAATCATAGTTTCCCTTATCGTCAAAACAGCCACAAAGAGAAACACCAAACAAAAACAGTATCATACGATTTATTTTCATAACATCACTTTTTAATATTATTCATACCGGGAATAATCCACCGCGTAATCCGGGTGAAGCTGCATATATTTCCCATCCGAGTCCAGTACCGGAGTTCCGGCATCCGCCTGTTCCTGCAAATACTTTTGAACCATCGTTGCGAAAAAACCACAACGCCCGTATATTATTTTGGCCCCGGTTCCTCCTGCACTATTCCAATCTGACATGGTAAAACCACAAACCGTATTGATAAGCACGAACTTTTTAGGCGTCCACTCTCCGAAATAATCAGTTTCAATAATAGCTCTCCAATACCAAGGAATCGTGTACATTTCACTCAACGTGAAAGAGAATGAATCCCCGTGAATCTGCACTCCCGTGGCCGTGTAGGTATTCATGTTCTTATACTCCGGGAAATAACACTTGAAATACTCGTTATCTTCCAAGCGAAGAGCCAGACGGACCGATTTTTCCATTAAATCATCTGTCCGGAAGAAACGCACGTTGACATCCGCCGTGCTTTCCCCGGCGGGAACCACCACCGTGTCCACGTCAATCTCGTAATGTACTCCCTCTATGGCTGTCGTTCCCTCTTTATCCACGACCACTTTGAAAGGACGGTCATGATCGGCCACCTTCCCCATCGTCCGAACCGTGGCGTTAAGAATCACGTCTTTTATAGAAGCCTGAACGGAAGCGAAAGAAAAGTCCAGTGAATCGATATACACTTCCGTGTTCGTCCCGTAATACCCTTTTATCATTTGGAAATAGATCCCGGTATCATCCGTGGAGAATACCGAAATATCTTTCTTTTCACAAGCACTAAAAGCAATATCCAAGCTTAAAACAAACAATATCATTTTCCATTTCATAACCTTACTATTTAACGATTAGCGATTTCCCCGGAAGGTAGCGGTAACACGTAACGCTCTTCCCGGGCTTCATAAGCATTTGCATCATTCCCGTTTTCATCGCTGAGGAGATGGGCATACAACCGTTTGTACATGAAGAATATCTGTCCTTCACCCATGAACTCCCGCAAATATTCTGTACGCAAACGCTTCATGAAATCTTCATCCGAAACCACGGTTAAGGTGCTCAAACCCCGGCGTTCCCGTATCTTATTCAACCAACCATATTTATCTGCCAGCACGGGTTCACACTCGGCCGCAATATAATACACCTCGCTCAACCGAATCAATGACATGAAAACAGCATAGAAATACTCGGACTCTCCCGCTTGAGTAGGTTTAGCAATCTCCTCGTACTTGATAAAGTCATACCCGCCCTCGCTCTCGTTAGAGGCCGTGCGCCACCACGATTGGAAACGATAATCCTGCGTTTCTTCCGCAAAAAGGTTCGCATTCACGTAATTCTTCCGGGGATGCAGGTAATTCGTTCCCGCCTGTTCCGAACTGAAATAAGTAGTATGAATATCGGCCCGATCTTTTACATAGATTCCTGCCAGCACTTCCGTAGAGAACACCCGGTCCGGATTATCCTGATTCGCCAGCAGTTTATTGGGATCTACGGCCGGGAAATGTTCATCCACCTTCGGATCCGTCAATAACTTACGAGCTACTGCCAAGGCTTTTGTATTTTCACCTGCATACAGGTACCCCCTCGCTTTCAATGCCAACACGGCATAATAATTCATCCGTAACTGGCGATAGCGCAGGTAAACATCCAAATCCCCCTCCTGCGACGCCATCGGTCCGTTTTCTATCACCGGGTCACTATCCGCCAATAAACTCTCGGCCACATCCAAATCCCGTAGAATTTTCTCATGCATCACCGAATCGGCTGTCAATAAAGGTAAGGCTGACACTCTCGATGATTCGTTGTAAGGGATTGACTCCATCTCCGGATGAAGTTTGTAAACCGGACCGAACAAACGTAACATATCAAAATGCAAAAAGGCACGGAGAGCCAGCATTTCTCCTTTCAACATCCGGTATTCAGGAGGCAACAACACGCCATCACTCTTTTCAAGATTATCCAACACCACATTACAATTCAAAATCGTGTTGTAAGCCGCAGTCCACGTGTTCGATAACCCGGTCTGCACCGAAGTCTCCGTGTAATCGAAGGTACACAACGCTGTCAAGTACGTGTTTGATTGTAACGGTGCGTACCGTTTCGAGATCACATCCACCAACTCGTAAGAAAGATTTTTCCCGTAAAGAGCCGTGGATGCCACCTTGTTATATATCCCGTTTACCGCCGTGTAGAATCCTCCTCTCGTCGAAAACAACTGTTCCTCAGACTGTTTATCCTTGGGCTGAACATCCAGAAAATCCGAACATCCTACACCACAAACGAGTACAACCCCGATCCAAATGATATTCCATAATTTCATAACCATTCATCTTTAAAAATTAAACGAAAGCCCTGCCTCCATACTCCGGGCAAAAGGATAGGCAATTCCTCACTCGGACCGAATCGTCGATGCCCGGAACACGTCACGCATGGATGCTTGAATCTTCAAACTACTTAACCCTATTTTTTTGATCCATCCGTCATAGAACTCGTATCCCACGTAAATGGATTCCAAGGTCAACACGTTCTCTTCCTGCACGAAACGGGAAGACATCGAGGTCGTCTCCGCACTGGCAATATCCTTGAAATGCACGATATCCCCCACTTCCTGCCAACGCTCGTACAACGCCCGCTTATCCTGGTTCTTGTTCAGATCATTTCTCGAAATATTTTCCACCTTGTTATAAAGAGCCTCGTTAAACACGTCAGCCCCCATCTGGTAACGGAAATTCAAGCTCACGGAAAATCCTTTCCAGTTCAACGATGAACCGATCACACCCTCCACGTCCGGACGGGTATTCCCGCAGATCACCTCATCATCATACGAGAAATCGTACGTGTAACTCCCGTCCTTGGCATAGAACAATTCCTTCCCGTTCGAGGGATCAATCCCCGCGGACCTTACCGCCCAAATGTCATCCGGGTCTGCCCCGTCATAATACCTCACCGTGTTTTCTCCCTTTCCACTGGCGTTCAACGTGGAGAGCTTGTTCCCAATCTTGTCAATCCGGGTTTTCTGAGTTCGCACGTTCGCCCGCACCATCCACGAGAAACGCTTCTCGAAATTCTGGAAAATATAATAGGATACCGACGCCGTTAATCCCTGTGACACCTGTTCTCCCGCGTTAGTCATGTAAGTCGATGTCCCGGAAGAAAGCGGTGTACTTACCTTAATCAACAACGGGTCGGTCACCTTGTAATAGTAATCTGCCGTCAACGAAAAACGTTTATTAAACAACGTCACGTCGAGACCGATATTCTTATCCACCGTGATTTGCCATTCCAAATCGGGGTTTCCGATCTGCGACAATTCCGCCCCGATTCCGAAGTAGTTCATGGAGCCAAACTGGAACGAGTAAGTCAACAAGGATTGCGCGGAGTCGAAACTCTGGTTCCCCGGATTTCCGATAGAGGCCCGCAGTTTCAATATATTAATCCATGCCACGTGATCCATGATGAACTTCTCTTTGTGCAAGTTCCAGCCCAACCCGACCGACCACGTCGTATTGTATCTCCGGGAAGTACCGAAAACCGATGAACCACTCGTCCGCAAACTGAAATCCATCAAGTAACGATCGTCAAAAGAATACCCCGCATTGAAATAACCGTTCACGGAACGGGAAACCGACTCATAGTATGCAGGAGTCCCGTATTCCGGGTAACCGTTCGAAAAAGAGGGGTAAGAAAAATCTCCGTCCGGGAATCCTACCGCAGAATACCCCTGTGTAAGTGATTTATTGCTGGAAATATTTCCCCCGGCAACCAAGTTAATCCGGTGTTTTCCCAGTACTTTTGCGTACGTGACACTTAACTCCGCCTCAACCTGATTTGTTCGGACGTTATTTGAATGAAACTCTCCCTTTTTAGTAGTTTCCACGTTCTCATATCGGGAGTCATTCCGGGAATAGAACTTCTCCGTGTCATCATTCCCGTAAGTCAATCCCAACCGGGCACGTACCCGCCATTCAGTCGTGGGGAAATATTCCGCCATGAAATAATTGCTCAACAAGAGATTACTCCCCTTATCCCGACTATTTTGGCTCGCGTTCCACAGCGGGTTCGAAGCCTTGAAGTAATCATTATATTCCAACCATTTATCCACCGTTCCCTCGTCATTATATTTTTTGTAATAAGGATTCGCAGCAGCATACGCACTGAATGCCACGATCGGGTTCTTGAAATGAGTTGAGGTCAACGAGAATTTGTTAGAGAACTGGAATTTCGACATCCGGTAAATCAAGTCGATATTGCCACTGACCACATCCCGCTCCGACTTTTCCATCACCCCGGAAATCCCGTTATACCCCGCTCCCAAACCGAACAGGAAATTCCCTTCACCTCCCTGCACGTAGAGTGAATGTTTCTGGTTCACTCCCACACGTAAAGGTTCTGCCAACCAGTACGTGTTTACACCGCTTTCGATTCCCTTCAATTTCTCGTTATACAAACGGGTCAATTCCACCTCGTTCGTCGTGGACCAAGTCGTGGGGTCGTACCTTCCCGCCAATCGTTCAAATTCCAGTTTTTCCCTTGAATTCATCAAGTTATAACTCGATAAATCGGGCATCGAGAGATTCATGTTTCCGGTATAGCTCACCTGTAACTTCCCCGCTTCCGGTTTCACCGTTTCCACCACGATCACCCCGTTTGCCGCTTTTGAACCGTAAATTGCCGTCGACGCGGCGTCTTTCAAGATCGTGATCGACGCCACCCGGTTTATATCCAAATCATTAATGGCTGCCAACGTTGACTCGAAACCATCCAGGATAAACAACGGCTGGTTCGGGTCGGCATCCAGCTCGTCCCGCAATCC
>NZ_JADMSV010000035.1:0-39576 GCF_015560935.1 Butyricimonas sp. BSD2780061689_150309_C8 | reverse complement strand
TCTCTACTTAATTCTAATATTTTTTTGATGGGTCAATTTAGAGTATAATAGTGGGTCAAGTGACTTTATATTTTCCACGATGCCGTGGATGACTTTATCGCCAAGTACAAGGGGAAAATTAAAAGAAAACCGCTCAATCTTTTTCGAAAATTACAGACCCGTTGGCAGGTAAAGTATTTTCCTTTTGGACCCCGCTACACGGCCTCAAAGTGAACGATTTCAAGTGCCCAAATTATTATATAACAAATAGATACACCACCATTTCGTTCACAAATTCTCATCATAAATAGAGGAAAGTTTTTATCTTTGCGAAGATAATAACACCAATAATCACTATTATCTCCAAAAGATAGAAAACAGCAAATTGCTAAAATTAATAAATGATCGTTTAATAATACGCAAATTTAACCAATAAACTCAACAAATACAAACAAACACTCATTTATTAATCACAACTGTTAATCAGCTAGTTGCGCTTATTCCTTCTTGGAGAAAATTACATGCAGAAAAAATGTCAACAAACGATCAATTTATGATGGGAAAGAAAATTGCATACCTTGACCGCAATGAATACAACTACGGTCCCGCCCCGGAAATTGAAAAAGTCTTAAGAAACTTTGATCCGGACAAATTATGTTTTTACACAAGAATTTACGATGAAGGCAAAAAGAGTATTCTATCCGATTACATCGCCGAACTATATGATATTCCGGAAAAACAAGTCATTTTGGGATATGGTGGAGAAGATATATTAAAACAAGTCGTTCACTACTTCCTATCCGGTGGCCAAAAACAAAAAACACTATTAATCCCTAAATTTTCGTGGTGGTACTACAAATCCATCGCGGACGAGGTAAACGGACGAACCATCTTCTACCCGCTATTCGAGGACGGAAACACCTTCAAATATGATATTCAGAGCATCCGGGAAACGGTAGAACGGGAAAACCCGGAAATCGTGTTAATCGCCTCCCCGAACAATCCGACCGGAAATTCCTTGTCAAAAGAAGAGTTACACGAAATCCTCTCCTTTATTCCCCGGGAAACAGCCATTGTCATTGACGAGGCTTACGCGTCTTTTAGCAATAAAGACACGTCATACATAAAACCACTCATTGAAGAGTTTCCGAATTTACTGATCATCCGGACCCTCTCCAAGTTCTACGGACTTCCCGGATTACGTCTCGGCTTTGCCTTTATCGGGAAGAATTTGTCCTCATTCTTGAATTACAGCACGAAATACTTAGGTTATAACCGACTTTCCGAAGAAATCGGTATTGCCGTATTGAAAGCAAACGATTATTACCAGAACGTGGCAGACCTCATGGCAGAAGACCGGGAAACCTATATGCGGGAAATCGGTGCCTTGGAAGGATTCAAAGTGTATCACTCGGAAGCAAACTTTATCCTGGTGAAATACCCGATTTCATTAAAATCCCAATTACAGAACGCGTTCAAAGCGAAAGACCTAATCATCAAATTCATGAACGAGGAAGATATTAACACGCACATGCGGATCACGTTGGGAACCCAAAAACAAAACCGTTTGGTGATAGACACCATCAAAGAAGTCGTGTCAACCCCATCCTAACCCGGCAACGTGTATGAAAGCTATAATCCTTGCCGCGGGCATTGCCTCCCGGTTACGACCGCTCACAAACGATCGGCCGAAATGCCTGCTAAAAATAGGCGATCGTTCTTTGTTGGAAAGAACGATTGATGCCTTATTGGAAAATAATATCCGTGAAATTATTATCGTTACCGGATACTTGCATGAAATGTTGGAATCCTTCGTGCAAACTCGCTATCCTTCTTTAAGCGTCAAATTCATCCACAATGAACTTTACGCCACCACCAATAACATATATTCCTTGTGGCTGGCATTACCCGAAGTTCAACAGGAAAAAGAAATTATTCTACTTGACAGCGACATTTTATTTGATCCGCTCGTGATAAAAATATTACGGGATGCCCCTCATGCTAACTGCCTGGCACTGGACAGTCATAAACTCGGGGAGGAAGAGATCAAAGTCATCGTGAACGGGAAAAATCAAATCACGGAACTCAGCAAAACGTGTTCCATAGAAAAGGCCATCGGTGAATCCATCGGCATTGAAAAAATATCTCATGCCTATCTCCTTGCCCTACACGAAGAACTGGAACACATGATCCTACACGAAAAACTGGATAATGTTTTTTATGAATTAGCCTTCGAACGCTTGATTGCACGAGGACAATATTTCTATCCGGTGGACACGAGCGCCTATTTCTCCATGGAGCTTGACACTCCCGAAGATTTTCACGACGCCATCAATCGAATACCCAAACACCTACAAGCATGAAAATTGTACTATTCTGCGAACAAAAATACGCGATAAATATTTTACAACCTCTCGAAGTCGAGGCCAATAAAGAAGGGGAACATTCCGTGATATGGTATGTTCAACCCAAAAATATCCCGGACTTTCCGTTAAAAGACGAGGTGAAATGGACAAACAGCATACAGGAAATTTACGATTTTTCCCCGGATGCCCTATTCGTTCCCTGCAACATCGTTCCCTACTACTTGCCGGGAGTGAAAATACAAATCTTTCACGGCTACGCTGCCGAGAAAAAGGATCATTGGGTAATCCGCCGTTATTTTGACACCTATTTTACCCAAGGCCCATTCTTCACGGAAGGCTTTAAAGCACTTGCCAAAAAATACAAGGATTTTGAAGTTGTAGAAACAGGATGGCCTCGCCAAGACTGGATTTATGAAAATCTCCACACTTTTGACGCTGAAAAAAACGCACTACTCCGAAAGCACCAGAAAAGCAAATTGGCCTTGTATGCCCCAACCTTTTCCCCGTCGTTAACTTCTCTACCATTCATAAAAGAGGGACTGGAGAAATTGGCCCGGGAAAAAGATGTCCTGCTCATTCTGAAATTTCACCCGTTAACCCGGAGTGAATGGATGGAAGAATACAGGCAATTGGCAGAGGAACATGAAAATATGCTTTGGGTAGAGGATCACAATATCACGAAATACCAGATCATGGCCGATGTCATGATTAGTGACACCTCTTCGACCGTGTACGAATTTTTGCTACTCGACAAACCGGTCATCACGTACAAGACCATTGCCCAAGATATTTACTGGCTGGATATTCAAAACCCAGAAGACCTTCCCGACGCCTTCGATCTCGTACTTCAAGATGCCGTACTCGCCTCAAAACGCAAATGGATCATTGACAACTACGACCCCTACCTGGACGGAAAAGTTTGCCACCGTATGCTTGACGCCGCCAGAGACTATATCTCCCGCCACGGAGTACCCAAGAAACGGAAATTAAATCTTTGGCGTAAATACACCAGTATCAAGAAGTTCGGCAAAGTCAAAAGAAGATAAACTAACTCTTCTTCTTGGCTTTCCGTTTGAGTACCTGCTCGTCGTGGGCATGAGTCCACTCTTTCAACAAACGGGTCATTTCCATCGCGTCCGAATGTGTTAATCGGGCATATTCGTCCGCGATAATATCAATCATATCATCTGTTGCATTCAAGCGGTAAAAGTTCTTCAATCCCACCAACGGGGAAATCGTCATGAACTTGATCCGGTTCAAGTCAACCAACATAAAATGAACCCGTTCACCCTCTCTCCGGATCAACGTGTTCCCCGGTGAATGGTCGATAAAATAGATGGATTGTGTGTGAAAATGATACGTGAACCGGGCAAACTCTCGTAAAATAAATTCCAGATCAGCCGGACGTTTCACCCGCAAATCCCGAAAAGTATAATCATACTCTTCCTGCCGGGAAATATAAAAACTACGGGTTACCCCGAAGACATTCCGATAAACGATACAAGCAATCGGTTCCGGGGTATCTACACCCCTCTCCAACAACGTATTCGCATACTCGAACGAGCGTTGAGCCTTTCCCTTCCGCACGTAAGCATACGCAAATTGATTAATGACATTGGGTTTCTTAAAGGATTTCACGTTAAAACGTTCTCCTTCCACGTCCAATATCTTAATCACGTTCCGCTTATTATCAATGACCTCTCCTTCTCGATCAAAACGACGAGGAATATCCAGAATGGCCTTTTCCAATGGCTTATATTTCGGATTAATTTGGTAATCAATCATTTTACCCGCTCGTAATTTATAAACGTGTAATCACATTCATTTTTCTCATCCGCCTTCCCCACTTCTCTCGCAACCTCTCTCCAAACTTCGGGGTCAACAGACGGAATCACTGTATCGCCCTCACATTCCTGATGGACAACGGTAAGATACAACCGGTCTGCTTTATTCCACAACTTCTTGTAAATCGTCCCGCCCCCGGTCACGAACACCTCGTCTTCATTTTTCGTCAACTCCAAAGCCTCCTCCACGCTATGCACTACCTCGCATTCTGCGGCCTCGAATTCCGGATTCCGGGAAATAACAATATTTCTCCGGTTAGGCAATGCCCGACCGATCGACTCGAACGTCTTCCGTCCCATCAATATCGTATGCCCCGTGGTCAATGCCTTAAAGCGTTTCAAATCAGCCGAAAGTCGCCATATCAACCCGTTATCCCTTCCGATAACATTATTCTCTGCCGCTGCTACTATTATTGATAAAACCATCGAATTAATTTTAGATTTAATGATTTATGATTTTAGATTTCTACCCACAAAATCAACGCTTCTAAATTTACTACTTTCAACTTTTAGTTTTTAACTTTTACCTTTTAGCTTTCTCTGACAGAGAGCGTCTTCGGGAATCTTTTCATTCTAAATTTTAAACTCTAAATTCTACATTATACCGATATCGCCCCCTTTATATGTGGATGCGGGTTATAATCGCACAACGTGAAATCTTCGTATTTAAAATCGAATATGCTTTTCACATCCGGGTTGATTTCCATCCGGGGTAAAGCACGGGGTTCACGTGTCAACTGCAATTTCACCTGTTCGATATGATTCAAGTAAATATGCGTGTCACCCAAGGTATGTACAAATTCTCCCGGTTTCAAACCGCACACTTGCGCCATCATCATGGTCAACAAAGCATACGAGGCAATATTAAACGGCACGCCTAAAAAAGTATCGGCACTACGCTGATACAATTGGCAGGATAATTTCCCGTTAGCCACGTAAAACTGAAATAACGCGTGACAAGGGGGCAATGCCATATTTTCAATATCCCCGGCATTCCATGCACTCACGATCAACCGACGGGAATTCGGACTATGTTTAATGTCATGCACCACTTGGGAAATCTGATCCAGAGAAGTCCCGTCCGGCTTAGGCCATGAACGCCATTGGTAACCATAGATATGTCCCAATCCCCCCTCTTCATCTGCCCATTCATCCCAGATACTCACCCCGTGATCGTGCAAATACTTTACGTTCGTATCGCCGTTCAAGAACCACAACAACTCGTATATAATTGACTTCAAATGCAATTTCTTCGTGGTCAGCAAAGGGAAACCTTCTTCCAGGTTAAACCGCATCTGGTGACCGAACACGCTAATCGTTCCCGTCCCCGTCCGGTCCTCCTTCACCGTCCCCTCCGTCAAAATTCTATCCAGTAAATCTAAATATTGCCTCATAATAATTGAAAATTGAAAATTGAAAATTGAAAATGCGCTATTCAATTTTCAATAGATGATAGAACAAAGATAGCCTTTAAATTTTAAATTCTAAACTTTTCTCACGATCATTAGCCCGTGACGAACAGGCAACAGGATATTCTCCACCCGGCTATCAGCCTGCACCATTTCATTAAAGTCCAATATACCTTTCGTTTGGGCATCCGGTTTCACTCGCGGGTCCGCCACCTTGCCATCCCACAACACGTCATCCGCGACAATGATTCCCCCGTGACGAACCTTATCAAACACCAAACGGTAATATTCCGAATATTCCCGTTTATCGGCATCGATAAACACCAGATCAAACATTTCATCCAGCGTGGGAATAATCTTGCAAGCATCCCCCACGTGAAAAACGATACGCTCCTGCAAACCGCTTTTTTCAATATATTGGCGAGTGAAATCTTCCAACTCATCATTCACGTCAATCGTGTGCAGCACACCCCCTTTCTCCAACCCGGCAGCCATCGAAATAGCGGCATACCCCGTGTACGTCCCGATCTCCAACACCCGACGGGCGCCAATCATCCGGCATATCATCTTCAGGAACTGCCCTTGCAAATTCCCGGATAACATTCTCGGACGCAATACATTCAGATGGGTCGCCCTTGACAACTCGGCCAACACTTCCCCCTCCGGCTCGCTATGCGCCAATATATATTGTTCCAATTCAGCATCCATTTCCAACATGACGGACTCTATTTATATAGTAATACAGATTGCTTCTCCACGTCGAAGACCTCCTTTGCCACCCGGATCAGCAACTCCGGTGTAATTTCCTCGATCTGGGTATAAATATCTTCAAGACTATCCACCTTATCGTAAATCAGGAAACTCTTCCCGATCGACAACATCAAGTTCTCGTAATTCTCCGACGAGATCGCCAGTTGCCCCACCATCTGAGCCTTTGCCCGTTTCAACTGCAAGGGCCCCAACTTTTCTTCATACAAGGCCCGCATTTCCTTCTTGCACAAATTCAGACACCATTCGGCATTTTCCGGGTCACAACCGAAATAAATCATGGATACCCCCGTGTCCGAATAAGGCGTGTACGACGCCTCGATATTATAAGCCAAACCGTACTTTTCACGGATATTCAAATTCAAACGAGAATTCATCCCAGTCCCTCCCAACAAGTTCATCAACAGCGATAACGCCAATCGGTTATCCTCCGTGTAATCGTAAGCGATATTCCCGATAATACAATGACTTTGGTGCGTGTCCCGATCCATCTCCACGAAACGGGGAGTATAAATTTCCGGCTTAATCCGGGTCCTTAATGGAGTTCCGGCCTCGTAAGGCGAAAAATACTTTTCCACCAAACGTACCAATTTCTCGAACGGGATATCCCCGACCGAGCTAATCACCATCCGGTTCGGGAAATAATTACGTCTCACGAAATCCAACACCATATCCCGGGAAATCCGTTCCACGGAAACCTCGTCCCCCAGAATATTCCGTCCGATCGGGTAACCGGTATAAATCAGTTCCTCGAAATCGTCGAAAATCAACTCTCCCGGGTTATCCTTGTACGAGTTTATCTCATCCAGTACCACGTCTTTCTCCTTCTCTATCTCCTTCTCCGGGAACACAGAATGAAACACGATGTCGGCAAACAATTCCAACGTACGCTCGTAATCCTTTGCCATAAACGTGGCATACACGCACGTGTCCTCCTTCGTGGTATAAGCATTCAACTCACCCCCGACATCTTCCAGACGACTCAATATATGATAGGCTTTACGTTTCTCCGTACCTTTAAAAATCACGTGTTCTATAAAATGAGCCATCCCCAGTTCATCCTCCCGTTCATCCCGGCTCCCCACGTTTATAATCAACCCGCAATAAGCGGCTTTATTCGGAACATAGTTATGGATTAATCGTAATCCATTAGCAAATATATGTGTTTGATACATTTTATTGAATAAAAAGACTTCCTCCCGACAAATTCAGATTCACTTTTCCCGCGTATTTTTTATTCCCGATAAACCCGGTCTCCAGCACGGTATTCTTATCCGTCGTCGGTTTACTCTCCAGCGCCACGCCCTCGGGCAATTCCACCTTCAAATTTTTATTACGTGCCAACTCCAGCGTGTAACCGCATCCTTCCATGAAAGTCAATCCCACCTTCGTGGAAGAACCTTTCACGTCAACAGTAGCGAACGAGAAATTGATATTACGCACGTTCAACTCTCCCCAACGCATATCCATCTTGAGCGACCCGCCAATATCCTGCACCTCGTATTTCGTGTAGAAAGAAGTCCCGTCCATATCCTCAACCATCCCCAGATAACAGGTTCCTCCCGATGTCTTCAACGAAAGTTTATCCGCCTCCATCAACTGCAAAGTCGTCGACGTGCAATCCAGTTTCATCTCCTTCCCTTCCCCGATCTTCACCTTACAGGATTTGAACTCGGCCGTCATGTTTCCCAATTTCTCCACCTCAAATTCTCCCTTATTCTGTTTCACGGAAAACTCTCCCCCCGTCACTGAATTGGCCTTAAAATTACCGGATACGATCTCCACGCTCATATCCCCCACGAAATCGGCCACCGAGGCGCCTCCCTCCGTGCATACCAGACGTACTTTCTTACCTTTCGGAACCTTAATATGATAGTCAACGCTCACCGTCACCCCCGCGAACATCTGCCGCAGGCTCATATCCTTCTGGAACAACGTCTCCACGTTCAACACAGCCCCTTGCTCCTTGGCCGTTATGGAAATATACTCTAATATCTCGTCAACCTTGGCTTTTGTTTTTGCCTCCACCCACACGGAAGTCGTGATGGAAAACTCGTCACCTTCCTGCTTAACATCGATATTCCCATAGCGGTTCGTAACCGTCAACTCGTTAATGGATGCCGCGGGAAAGCTCTTCTTAAATTCCTTTGATCCCTCCTCTGCCCAAGCGTTTACCGCTCCGAACAAAACAATTACCAACAATAATAATCTCTTCATATCGATTGATTTAATCATGAATTACTCGACAACAAATCACATCATCTCCTCGTTCTCCTCCACCTCTTTGTACCGCAGTGCCAGGTAAGCCAGCATCCGGCTAAACGTCTCCATTGCCATTGTCGTTTGCGAATTTATCTCTTTTTTCTGTAATCGCAACATCAAATGCCCATAAAGAGCATGAAGTGCCAGCTCGACATCGGAAACCTCCTCCGGCAAGTTCGTCTTCCGGCGATAATCCAGCAAATTATTCGCGGCCATCATGAACAACTGCTTGTACTTCATATCCTGCACGTTATGGAGTAAATGGAAATGCAACTCCGTCAACTCGTTCACCATGTTCTTCACCACCTGCACGTGCCCGCTCTTCGTCACCTCCTCTTTCCTCATCATCTCGATCAAGTTGTCATACCAATCGCTGATCTCCTTCCGTGTCGCATCATCCCCCCCGAACTGGCTCACCACGTTCCGGTTCACCAGCTCAATATCCATCTGCATCGCCCTCAACATATCCTCCACCTGCCACATATACAGAATATATTCGGCCACATTACTCTTTCTCTTCTCGCGCGCTATCAACATACTAATTTATGATTTACGATTTACGATTAGAAACATGAGCCTTGTACGGCTGGAATCTAAAATCATCAAATCTAAAATTTCAAAGTTCTTTGAGTTTATCAATCAACCTTCGATCCCGTTTCGTGGGACGTCCTGTTCCTCGATCCCGGCTCTCGAATTGCATGAAAGTTCCCCGGAGAATATCCAGTTTCTCCTGCGGGGTGATCTCTTCCACGAAATCGACGGCCAACTGGGCAGACATTCGTTTATCGGTGATTTGTTTCACCACGTATTCCCGTTCAATCGGCGGAACCCGTACTTTCACGACATCCCCGACCTTTACCTCTCGGGACGCTTTTACGTGCGCATCACCGATAGAGACGTGACCTTTACCACATTCCTCTGCGGCTAACGAGCGGGTTTTGAAAATCCGAACCGCCCACAACCATTTATCTATTCTAACCTTCTCCACGGCTTATTCATTTATAACTTACAATCTGTCAAAGCTAAAACTTATTCTGCAAATGACAAAACAAATGCTGACCTGAAATCACGAACCTGAAATCTTCATTTTAAAATTCGGAATCACGACTTCAAAATCACAAATCGTAAATCTAAAATCGCAAATTATTACACAGGCTCATCGTCTTATCTACCCCGATAAAAATAAAATTCTCGATCACCTCACCGCAATGCTTTAACATGGCCGGGAAACGTTCCTCTTCCTCCGAAGACCACTCTCCCAACACGTAATCCACCTGTTTCCCCTTGGGGAACTCGTTCCCGATACCAAAACGCAAACGAGCGTAATCCTGTGTTCCCAACAACTGGTTAATACTCTTCAAACCGTTATGTCCCCCGTCACTTCCCTTGCCTCTCAAACGGATCGTCCCGAAAGGTAACGCCAAGTCATCCACCACCACGAAAAGGTTCGACAACTCGATTTTCTCTTTTTGCATCCAGTAACTGACCGCCTTACCACTCAGGTTCATGTACGTATTCGGTTTCAACAAAATCAGGGTACGTCCCTTCAACTTCACCGTGGCAACCGCACCATAACGCATATCTTCAAAAACAGCATTGGACGCCTTAGCAAAGGCGTCCAATACTTTAAATCCGATGTTATGTCGTGTATTCTGGTACTCGGGACCTATGTTGCCCAATCCCACAATAAGATATTTCATCTGTCTATTTTTTCAAACTACTATTGAGCGCTTTGTGCAGCTCTTGCAGCTCTTGTCAATTTAACCTGAGCAACCACAACGCTCTTGGCATTCATTAACTCTACGCCTTCCACGTGAATATCCTGTACTTTAATAGCCTTACCAACACCTAAAGAAGTAACATCAACAACCACTTCATCCGGCATATCTTTCGGAAGAGCTTTTACTTTCAACTTACGAGTGATGATAGCCAACTTACCTCCGGCTTGAACTCCGGCAGCGTGTCCCGTAACCCGAACAGGAACGTCCATTACAACTGGCTTATCCTCTGAGGTCTGGTAGAAATCAATATGTAAAACCTTATCCGTCACCGGGTGAAATTGAATATCTCTCATCACGGCTCCGTAAGATTTACCATCAAGATCCAAATTTACCAGATATACATTAGGAGTGTAAAGAAGTTTCTTCAAATCTTTATCCAAAACCGCGAAATGAACGTTTGCCTCTCCACCATAAAGAACGCATGGAACTTTCTCCGCATATCTTACAGCCTTGGTAGCTTTTTTACCTAAATCGTTTCTTACTTCTCCTTTTAAATCAAATACTTGCATAATAATAACATTGCTTGTGCTACTCAAATCCAGACTGATGCCCCGGGGTTATAAGCCACGTCTGCATTCCCATTACACGTTTAAAACTATCCCCGTACTTTTAATGCGGCGCAAATGTACGAACAAATTATCAGAATCACAACACTTTTTCCTTTTTCCAAAGTTTACAATCAATATAAATAAGCATTCATCAATACCACATCAAAAACCAAAACAACACACTGAAAATCAATAATAAACAATCAAAAATCCGCCATTTTCAATGACAAGTTTTCACACGGAACAACCCTTTTTATTCTGAAAAAGTTTTTTGTTTCAATTATAGGTCTTATTTTCGCGTCATTATTAACAAACAAATTTTTTTAGAAATGGCTTACGTAATATCTGATGATTGTATTTCTTGTGGAGCATGTGAATCAGAGTGCCCGGTAGGAGCAATCTCTATGGGTGATGATCACTATCAAATCAATGCTGATGAATGTATCTCATGCGGGGCTTGCGCTGGTGTATGTCCTGTTGGAGCTCCGAAAGAAGCTTAATCATCATAAAAAGAAAAGAACAAAGCTGCCTCTCTCGGGCAGCTTTCTTTTTGTACCTATTCGAAACCATTACCGATAACTCCCTCAAATCAACCCTTCTCACGGATTTGTAAAAGCACGATGCCTCACGCTTGTTTGCAAGTCATATCCTTGTTCCCGTGAACAACCGGAACGTGGCCAAAGTTATTTTTACTTATACTTTGTTAAAATGGCGGCAATAATCGGGCGATAAGGCGGCGACAATCGGGCGACAGCGCCTAACAGTCACCCAACAACCGCCCAACAGCCACCCAATTTTCAAACTTTACCTAAGGAATGCCCCGTCAAATCCCATGAATCACGAGATCCATCCGCACGTCCAGCTCATCGACAGGCACCTCTTCCACGAACTGGAATCCGAAACAAATCCCCACTTTCCGGGCAACACGTGTCTCTTTCAAAATCTTATCGTAATACCCGCGACCTCGTCCCAGACGATTCCCGTGGTGATCAAAAGCCACGCCCGGCACGACAATCAAGTCAATCGCGTCGTAATCCGTGTATAATTCGCCAACAGGCTCCAGTATGCCGAAAGCCTCCCCCGGTTGCAGGGATTCCATGCCCTTGAACACCCGTAATTCCAACACGTCCCCTTTCACGCAAGGCAATAGGACAGTCTTCTCCCCCGCCCACTTGCAGACGTAATCATGCGTGAACACCTCGTCGTCCATCGACCAGTAGAGCAACACGGTCCGGGCCTCCTTGAAAAAATCCGTCTGTTCCAACTCCTTCCACAAGGGACGAGACATCTCCACCTTTTGTTCCAGAGAATACTGGCTTTTCAAAACTTTAACCTGTTTCCGCAATTCTTTTTTATCCATGGTAAACAATCTTCCTAATCTTTATTCATTATTTTGCGCAAAAATCGTACTTTTGCAGCAATAAACAAAACAAGCTGCCAAAGAGTTACCAGATTTATTTGGACGCTTACCAACAATCCATCCCGTCAAGGGATACAACGTGCAGAATTATGAAAATAGCGATACCTCAAATCAACTACCACATCGGAGATATTTCCAAAAATAAGGATTTTATTATTGCTGCCATAAAAAAGGCGAAAGCCATGAAAGCGGAACTCGTTCTTTTTCCCGAACACGCCATCTGTGGGGCTTACCCGCAAGACCTTTTCGAGAAAGAATATTTCGTGAACGAATGTCGTGTCAGCATTGAAAAGATCGCCGAGCAATGCCATAATATAGCGGCATTAGTGGGCGGCCCGAACCTAGACTTGGAAGATGGCATCCTGATGAACGCCATGTTTTTCATGTATGACGGGGAAGTGCGAGGCGGGGTAAACAAAACCATATTGAGCGACTACGACGTTTTCGACGAGAGTCGATACTTCATCCCGGGAGAATCCAACACGCCCCTACGCTACAAGAACCAGAATATCCGGGTCATCTTCGACGAGTACGAATCCAACATGATCGAGAAGACCGACACGATCATCGTACATGTCGGTTCGACACCTTTCACCACGGAAAGTTTTGCTTACCGGAAAGAAAGTCTATCATACATCGCACGGAAACAGAAATGCCCGCTCATATCACTCAATCACGTGGGAGCGAACGCCTCCCTGATATTTGACGGAAACTCCTTCGTGGTCAACAGCAAAGGGATTTCAACATACAAACTAGCCGCGTTCAAAGAAGATTTCATGATCATCGACACGGAAAGACTGCTTAATGCCCCGGCCCTCAAAGAAAAAGGACCGGATACCATTGCTCTTATTCACGATGCACTTATCCTCGGAATAAAAGATTTCTTCCACAAAAACGGGTTCTCGAAAGCCGTAATCGGACTTTCCGGGGGAATCGATTCGGCCCTCGTTGCCGCATTGGCTACAGAAGCCCTTGGAAAAGAGAACGTGCTGGGCATACTGATGCCTTCCCGATTCTCCACCGACCACTCTGTCACGGATGCCGTTGATCTGGCAAGAAACTTGGGGATCTCACACGAAACCTTACCCATAAAAGAAATATACGACAACTTTATCGCCACACTACACCCTGTCTTCAAGGATGCTCCCTTCAACGTGGCCGAAGAAAACCTACAAGCCCGTATTCGCGGGTCTCTCGTTATGGCCATTTCCAATAAATTCGGTCACATCCTTTTGAACACCTCCAATAAAAGCGAGGCAGCCGTGGGTTATGGTACCCTGTACGGGGACTTGTGCGGATCGCTTTCCGTGCTGGGCGACGTGTACAAAACCGACGTGTACAAATTATCCCGTTACGTGAACCGAAACGGGGAATTAATCCCCGAGAATACCATCACGAAAGCCCCCTCTGCCGAACTACGGCCCGGGCAAAAAGATCAGGACTCTCTACCGGATTACGACACGCTGGACGCGATCTTGAAACTATATCTCGAAGAAAATAGTTCCAAACAGGAAATTATAGCGAAAGGATTCGTCCCGGAAATCGTTGAAAAAACGATAACCTTGGTCAATCGTAACGACTACAAACGGGCACAATGCCCGCCAATACTGAAAGTCAGTAAAAAAGCGTTCGGCAGCGGACGCCGTATGCCACTTGTTGCCAAACTATAACACCAGATAAGAGAACGAATTTATGAGAACGATAAAAGACAAAGAGTTACACGAAAAATATTGCAACATTTGCATTGATAGTCCCAATTCCCTTTTTGCAAGTCTTGACGAAAGTAGCAAAAGCATTATTCGCCAAACCAGCATTTGCAAAATGTACAGGAAAGGAGACTTGATTTACGAAGAAGGAAATAAACCTTTCGGGTTAATTTGTCTGATCACCGGGAAAGCCAAAATCGCCAAGAAAGGTATCGCGGGACGGGAACAAATCGTGCGTATGGCAAAACCCGTCGGGTTTATCGGCTACCGGGCTTTCTTTGCCGAGGAAATGCACATCGCATCAGCGGAGGCGCTGGAAGAATCTATTGTCTGCATCATGAAAACAGAACTTATTTTCGGTATCGTGCGCAGTAACTCGGATGTTGCCATGAACGTGATCCGGGCGTTGGCTACCGACCTCGGATTCTCGAACCGCCGAACAGTAACACTCACGCAAAAACATATTCGCGGACGTCTGGCAGAAGCCTTGCTCGTGCTGAAAGACACTTACGGGTTCGAGGACGATAACATGACCTTGAAAATTTGTCTCTCGCGGGAAGACATGGCCAATCTCTCGAACATGACCACCTCCAATGCCATCCGCACGCTCTCCAACTTTGCCTCGGAAGGCATACTGGAACTCTCCGGCAAGCAAATCAAGATCACGAACATGGAGGCGCTGGAAAAAGTAAGCGAGATGGGATAATTCAATCCTGCAATTGATCGATACACCGGCTAATGGTTTCATAATCAAAGCCACGACTCAAGGCAAAGCGAAAAAGCTTTGCTTTTCGCTTATACGGGTCCTCCTCTTTTAATCCCCGATTCTTTTGTTTCAACAGCGCCAGACACGTGGCGTCACTTTCCTCATCGGGTAAAGAAGACAAAGCCTGTTCGATAATACGTTCCGGCACACGCTTTTGCCGGAGCATCTGCATGATCTTCAACTTTCCCCAGCGATTAAAACGATGCTTATCCCGGGCATACGCCTCTGCAAAGCGAGTATCATCCAAGAAATGATTCTTCACCAAAAACTCCATAACTGCGGCAATATCCTTTTCCTCTAACTCCCACCTCTGTAACTTTTTAAGAATATCAAAACTACAATACTCCTTTTTACTACACTGCCCGGCAACAATATTCAACGCTTTCTTCGCATCCACTTTCGATGTAATTTAGAATTTAAAATTTCCCCGGGCTTTCACCATTCTCTCCCGTTCATTAATATCCTTCCGCAACTCAACCTCCTCGTACCCCATCTCCCGAAGTAACTCGACGGTTTCTTTCCCAAAAGCCTCGTTGATCTCGAAAAACAGCAATCCACCCCGGTTCAGATGATCACGACCGAATCCGGCAATCTTCCGGTAAAACATTAACGGATCAGTATCCGGCACGAAAAGAGCCCGGGAGGGTTCATAATTCAACACCCGATCGTGCATAAGCGCCTTCTCCGACTCCCGCACATAAGGCGGATTACTCACGATCACGTCGAAACCGGACCATTCCCATTCCTCGTAACGCAATATATCACGTACTTCAAATTTCACCTCCACGCCATTTCTCCGGGCATTGTCGGCAGCTTGCCGCACGGCCTCCGGGGAAATATCCACCCCACAAAGCTGTACTCCTTTCAACAACTTACCCAACGACACGATGATACACCCACTCCCCGTTCCAATATCCAAGACACTCGCACCCGGCTGCACTCCCGATTCCACGATCCACATCACCAGTTCTTCCGTCTCCGGCCGGGGAATCAAGGTTTCACTATTTAGCTGGAAATCAATACCGGCAAATTCCGTTCCTCCCAATATATACTGGATCGGTTTATCCGTTTTTAACTCTTCCACGATTTGAACGAATTTATCGATAAAGCTTTTTGCTAAAAATTCGTGTTTTTTAAGATGTATGTCTATATTTGTATAATGCAACAGTTTGCAAAAGGCAAGAGAGCATAAAACTTTTATTTCATGCTCGGTATAAGTATCCTTTAGCTCCTGTAATGCGTATTGTTGTAAATCAAACATCGTATTCATGGAACAAAGATACGGTTTAATTGAAGATTGAAAATTGAAAATTGAAAATTTAATTGCGTGAACTGGACGGGTATTGCGATTGACATTGGCATTGTACTGTATATTCTCACCATCTTGGCGATCATATACACGATCATACTGGAAAACAGAAATCCGGTACGTACACTTGCGTGGATACTCGTACTCGTGCTGGCCCCCGGTGTTGGACTATTCTTTTACATCTATTTCGGCATGAATTACCGGAAGATCAAGATGTTCTCCATGAAAGGCTTGGGCGACTTCAAGTGGTTGCAATACATGAGCGAGGACCAGAAACAACGTATCAAGAAAGCCGAATTGTTGAAAAAAGAAGACATGGAAGCGGTGAAACCGTTGATGACATTACTCTTGAACAACAGCAAAGCCCTTCTTTCCCGAAATAACACGATCGAGATTCTGAATAACGGGGAGGCTACTTTCGGTTCGATCTTCAAGGCCATCGCCAAAGCCCGAAAATACATTCACCTCGAATACTATATCATTGATAAAGGAGAACTCGGAGAGAAACTGAAAGAATTACTTATCGCCAAAGCCAAGGAAGGCGTGGAGGTTCGTGTTATCTATGATGACGTGGGGTCGTGGAAATTACCCAAACGTTACATCAAAGAGATGCAGGCCGCCGGGATTCAAATTTACCCGTTTCTTCCCGTGCGCTTTCCCTTATTCACGAATAAGGTGAACTACCGGAACCACCGGAAAATCGTCGTCGTGGACGGGGACACCGGGTTCATTGGCGGGTTAAACTTTGCCGACCGTTACCTGCACGGATTACCCGGCATCGGCATTTGGCGCGACACCCACCTGAAAGTGAAAGGAGAAGCCGTCACCTCGTTGCAAGTGGTTTTCCTGTTTGACTGGTACTTTGTTCGCCAGGAACTTCTACTGAACAAGGCGGAATACCTTCCCAACAAGAAAGTCGATGGCAACGTGGTTGTTCAAACCGTGGCATCCGGTCCCGATAGCGACTGGACATCCATCCAACAAGCCTACTTCACGCTGATCAACATGGCCAAGAAGTACGTTTTCATCTCGACCCCCTATTTCATGCCGGGAGAGACCACGATCAACTCGCTGAAAACCGCCGCCATGAGCGGCGTGGACGTGCGCATCATGATCCCGTATAAATCCGACTCGCTACTCACGCACTGGTGTACACGCTCCTACGTGGAGGAACTACTGGAAGCCGGGGTTCGGGTATTTCAATATCGTAAAGGATTCAACCACAGTAAAGTGATCGTCATGGACGGACTGGTATCTTCTGTGGGTACCGCCAACATGGACATCCGTAGTTTCGAACAGAACTTCGAAGTCAACCTCATCATCTACGACCGCAACGTCAGTCGCCAACTCGGTTCCGATTTTCTGGATGACCTGAAAGGTAGTTCCGAAATCAGTATCCACCGCTGGAAATTCCGCCCGAAACGGGATAAAATCCGGGAATCTCTAGCTCGCCTTTTTGCCCCGTTGCTCTAACCCTATACTTCAATCCCTGTTCAGTCAGAGTTTAGCGAGAAACCGGCATCCTCTCCCTCATTTCCCCAACTCCCTCACCCTACATCAAAATTTTCTCCAGCAAACAAGTAAAACGAGCCTCTAAAATCCGTAGCTTTGCAGTTATAAGAACAACACCATTGAAAATTGCAAATCCCTTATTTTCAATTTTCAATTTTCAATTTTCAATTATTATGAACGAGATCACCGAAATCATTAACGGTACTTTACATAGCGGGATACCCGTGGAAATCACGGAATACAGCATAGACAGCCGTTCTGTTGTTACTCCTGAACATACCCTATTTTTTGCCTTAACCGGGAACAATCATAACGGACACGATTACATCCGTACACTATACACCGATGGAGTACGAGCCTTTGTCATCAGTGAATTTCGAGAAGAATTTAACCAATTGACAGGCGCCAACTTCATGGTCGTTGAAAATGTATTGACTGCTTTACAACAGCTAGCCGCCCATCATCGACAACACACGCAAGCCGAGGTCATCGGGATCACCGGAAGTAACGGGAAGACTGTCGTAAAGGAGTGGCTCTACCAACTCCTGGCAAACGATCACGCCGTGTACCGCAGTCCCCGGAGTTACAATTCGCAAGTAGGAGTTCCTCTATCTCTACTGGGAATTGATCCAAAAACCGAAATTGCCATTATCGAAGCCGGGATATCCCAAAAAGGAGAAATGCAGCACTTGCAACAGATGATACAGCCAACTATCGGTATTTTCACGCATCTCGGGGATGCACACGGTGAAAACTTTGCCTCCAGAGAAGAAAAACTAGCCGAGAAAGCACAACTATTCACGTCTTGCCAATGGGTGATCGGGCAAACAGGAGAGGCGCTGGAATATATCAAAACACGAGTACCTTCTACCACCTCGTTTCTTCTTTGGGGGGAAGACCCGAAGGCTGACATTCATGTAAAAACAATGAACATCGCACTCGGACACAGGGAAGTACAGGTAACATTCGGTAATAAGCACTTTATCCTTGATATTCCATTTCCGGACATTGCCTCCTACGAAAATTGCATGAACGCCGTCAGTATATTGCTATTAAAACAATATTCTCCCGACGTGATCACCTCACGGGTACAACAGCTTTCCGCCATTGCCATGCGCATGGAAATCAAAGACGGGATCAATAATTGTACGCTCGTGAACGACTACTATAATTCAGACCCATCCTCTTTCCAACTGGCGTTGAATATACTGGCAACGCAGGATGCCTCGAAAGAGCGGGTCGTTATCCTCTCCGATTTCATGGATACGGGAAAAGCCGGAGACGACTTATACCCTTCTATTGCCGAGACTCTCCGCCAAGCAAATATATCCCTGTTCATCGGGATCGGTAAACACTTGAGTGAACATCGTCATGATTTTTCCGCTAATTCCCGGTTCTATGAAGACACGGAACATTTTCTCCGTCAGGAAGAACGGGATAATTTCAATAACCAGATCATCCTAATCAAAGGCGCCCGGGCGTTTCAATTCGAATACATCGCCGGATTCCTGCAAAAACAATCACATAGCACCATATTGGAAGTTGACTTGGATGCTATGGTTCACAACTTGAATCATTTCCGGTCACTGACCGACGCACATATTGCCGTCATGGTCAAAGCCTTCTCGTATGGTAGTGGCTCCCGTGAAGTCGCCTCATTGTTACAATATCACCGGGTAGATTATCTCATGGTCGCTTTCGCCGACGAGGGCATTGAATTACGGGCCGCGGGAATTACCATCCCGATTGCCGTCATGAATCCCGAACGGGAAGCCTTTGACAACATGATCATGTTCAACCTCGAACCGGAAATCTACGCGCTGGACATTCTCGAAGATTTCAACAGGGCGCTGAATAAACACGGGATCAAACGATTCCCCGTACATATCAAACTGAATACCGGCATGAATCGTTCCGGTTTCGACGAACAGGACATCCCGTACTTACTGGAATTTTTCCAAACGGAACGCTCCGTGTACATCCGTTCCATGTTCTCCCATCTCGCAGGAAGCGACGAGACCATGCATGACGAGTTCACACTGGGACAAATACATCTGTTCGAGCGCATGACCGAACGCATTCAAGCCCAATTCAACTATAAAATTTGGCGACACATCCTAAATTCTGCCGGGATCGAACGATTCCCGCAATACCACTTCGACATGGTTCGCCTCGGGATCGGTTTACACGGAATCAGTGCCACGCACGCCAACCTCCAGCCTGTAAGTAGTTTCAAGACCTACATCTCGTCCATCCGTGAGGTTCCGGAAGGCCAATCCATCGGGTACGGACGCAAAAGTTACACCACCCGTCCTTCCCGGATTGCCGTGATCCCGGTCGGGTATGCCGACGGGCTGAACCGTCACTTGAGCAATCGTGTCGGCAACGTGTTCATCAAAGGGAAAAGAGTTCCGATCATCGGTAACATCTGCATGGACACCTGCATGATCGATGTCACGGACACAAATGCCACCATCGGGGACGAGGTGGAGATTTTCGGGAAACATATCCTCGTCACCGAATTATCGAAGCAACTGGGAACCATCCCGTACGAAATCCTCACGGGCATCTCTCACCGCGTGAAACGAGTATATTACAAAGAATGAAATAAATAAAAACCCTTCCCGACATTCTTTCCAGAACCGGGAAGGGTTTTTCCACTGTGTATGTTTACGAGAAGCTATTTACTCTTCATAACGATCACCCAAATACTTGATCAACACGACATCCAACTCCGAACCTCTCACCCCGTGATCTATAATACGTCCTTCCTTATCCAGAATCAAACAGAAAGGAACGCCTTGTATTTTGTATTTATTAATTACCTCACCTTTCCAACCCTTTAAATCACATAATTGTGTCCATTTCATATTCTCTTCTTTCAAGGCTTGTTTCCAATCTTTTTCCTTGTCATCGATCGAAACGCTGATCATGTTAAAGGCATCTTTCCCCTTTCCATAAGCATCGTACACGTGGCGCAAGTGAGGAATCTCCCCCCGACACGGACCACACCAAGAGGCCCAAAATTCTACCATATTATATTGACCCGGCTTCACGTAATCAGACAAGTGTACCGTTTTACCGTTCTCATCCACCAACTCCAGATCCTTGTACTTTTCTCCTAAAGCGATCGGGGCCATACTTTCCAAACTCTCTTTCAATTGTTTATACCCTGGAGTTTCACGTAAGGAAGGATCTATAGCCTGCAACAAATTATCCATATCTGCTTTTGAGAATTTCGCAGTATAAACCATATTCTGTGCCACATCCACGGAAACCGGCGACTTCGGATTAGCTTTTATGAAATCCCATTGAATTCGGGTAATCTCTTTCTGGGCATCATTCATTTCCCGGGTTAACGCAATCCCCTCCCGTGTATTAAACACACCCTCACTTGCCGGGATATGATAAACCTGCAAATATTTATCCCATGCCTCACTATTCCTGGTTCGATAAGGTTTAAGCTTTTCTTGATAACTCAAGAATAAATCATGCACCGGTGAACCCGTTACAGTCACGTTTCCTTTCACTTTTCGCCGAAAACTGTTACGGGAAGGTAATGAATCAATAGAAGGACTTTCATACTTTATATCCACGTTGTCCACGAACACATCCGATCCCCGCAAATCTTTCTCGTATGATTCGACCTTATCCGGGGATAAATCAATCAGCAATTGATAGCGTGTCGGGACATCCACCTTCCCTGTCAACACGAATTTTCCTCCTTTCACAACACTGGAATCCACCGGTGTATTCCAATCGTATAAATATACCTTCATCCCATCAGGTGTACCGGGAACAGAACCACTAATCTTATAACCGGGTTCCCGCTGACAGGCGACTAACGTTCCCAAACAAACAATACCATACAATAATCTTCTCATACCTTCTATATTAAAATTTATTATCTACAAGTTCAATCAAAAATATATACCTTCATTAGCTTATTCCACTGTCACATTTACCCAGAACTTACTGAATTCTTCCAAATCAATTTTCAAATTTTCTTTATAATATTTAAGTGTTAGATCATATTTTCTTTTCACAAGAGGATACGTATTCAATACTTCTTGACGTTCTTCAAGAGGATGACATGCAATCCAAGTTGCATAAGTAGCCATATCTTCATTCGGCATATACTCCCGGGTAATCATCAAGAAAGCATAAGGCTCTACAAAACCCAAACTTCTCAAGTAATCCATATTCAGTTCTCCAGTCATCCAATCCACGACATTATCCATCGCCTCCGCCTGTTCCGACTCTGGCATCTCCCCTAAATATTTCCCAGCTGATACTTGTGCAAAATCTAATGGAGCAACCATATCTCGGGCAAAATAGGTAGAAGTCCTCGTTTTAAAAAAACTATTAACAATACTATATTTCCAGAGTTCCGGTTGAGGTCCAATATTATCGTCAATCTCTCCCCAATATACAATCCCTTGTTGCGCCTCATCGGTAAAGCCCATACTCATAAATTCCGGTGCCCAAACTCCATAATAGTTCAACAGCATATCAAACCAGAAATTCACTTTTAGCAATACTTGCCGCTTGATTACTGTAGTTTTTACAATTTCCTCAGGCAATGCATCATAAAATGATTTTAATAACTTTAAAAATGATTCTGCTGTCACTTCATCTGCAGCTTCTAACGGCCAAGCACTTTCCGGCAGATAATACAGCATATTAATCTGTGTTTGCCCGACATTCGTACGCAAGGCCTCGTCACCACTTAAAGTATAGTATACATTATGATCATATTTCTGATACAAATCATAGCAAATTTTCTGAGCCTCCGATGGCCCGTCTGCTATTTCAGGGATAGGCCCCGTGTATTCAAATTCCGGAGACAGTCGACTTTCATCATTACAAGCAGCAATTACCACAAGTAAACCAATCACAACTAATATTCTATATATTGTTTTCATATTCACTTTTTTATCTAGGATTTGCACCAATTTCAGGATTTACACTCAATTCCTTTTGAGGAATCTGTAACACATATCGAAGATCATTTTCTTTTAAGACGGCAGGATCAGCAACTAATCCTTGATGCGTCATGGAAGGACGTGTTGTACGCCGGAGATCAAACCAACGTTGCTCCTCAAAACAGAATTCCAATCTTCTCTCTTTCCACACGGTCTCCAACAAAGTTTCTTGAGAGAAATCTTCTGGCTTTAATTTTCCATTTGTCTCAAAATCACTCACCCTAAATTTCATTTCCCGCAAAGTGTTCAAATACCCCACGGCTGTAGATATTCCATTCGGTTTATGAGCATAAGCTTCAGCCAATATTAAATACATTTCTTCTGTTCGCATAACACGGGTATATCCGTATTCCGAACTCAACTGGTCGATAAAATTAATCGTAACAACCCGATAATATCTATTTTTCAAATAGCGAATTCGACTTCTAGTATTACGCCTCATGAAATAGTATTTCCGAACGTCGCCCGCACTATATGCCCGATACAAATCTTCACTCGGATAAAAGACAGATTGAGCCGTGTTACCTCCCAATATCATGTAAAGTTCATTGATCCCGTTCACGAATAAAACATTGGTATTTTTTTCACTTAAATAACCTATACCCGGAACATTATCTTCACTCATGTATGATAACGGATTATCATTATATATGACCGGATTCTCTCCTTCATCTCTCAGATCAAAAAGAGACGAGTTACTTCCAATCACGTTCTCAGCCTGTTCTATCGCTAAATCCCATTCTTGCATATAAAGATAAACTCTAGCCAATAACGCTTTTGCAGCAATCGGAGAAAATCGATTCTTCTTCACGCTGACATAGTTTTCTTCCATTAATGGAATCGCTTTCTTCAAATCATCTACAATCTGTCCATAGACTTTATCCAGCATCTCCCGGGTATAAGGCTTATCATCCGCAGATGTTTCTAAATTTATCGGAATCCCAGGAGTCGTGCTACTTGTTGCAGGATCATATGGAGGAGCATACATATTCACCAAATAAAGATAACGAAAAGCACGTAAAGCATAAGCCTCCCCTTTCAAATATCCCCGGATGCGCTCCGTCTCTTCCTTATTTGAAGAGATTCCCACGGCTTGATCAATCTCGTCAATGACCACATTCGTATAGTAAATACTATTGTAAAACTTCCCAAACACTTCATCTCCATTAGGCATTGTAGATTCAATATTATTATCCCACATATAAGCACCTAAATAAGAATCGGCCACATTCCCATACCTTGGATCACGATCTGCCGCAATATAACTGATGTCATCTGTCAAAAGATCAATATAAGGAAGTACAGCTTCCGTCAGATAAGCTTTATTCAACAATTGTTCATAATCATCCGTTGAAGTAAGCTTTTGCTTGTTTTGCGGTATCTCTTCCAAATAACCATTACACGCAAGGAAACAGGAACTAATACACACAAGTAAAAATTGATATATATATCGTTTTTTCATAATCTTTCATTTAAAAATTGATATTCAACCCTAAAGTAAACGTGGTCGCTAAAGGCAATGAACCATAGGACGTTGTCGTATAATTAATCGTCTCCGGGTCATATCCTTTCAAACGTTTATCCGCTATCACAAACAAATTCTGAGCTTGGAATTTCAAGGTTACATTACCCAATTTGCGATCTCCAACAACTACTTTTTCCGTCCAGCGGACCGGTAGTTGATATTCCAGCATAAGATTTCTGAATCTTAAATAATCCCCGGGTATTACCGTCTTATCGGAGGCATTATACCAATCTGTTGCATAGAAATTACCTTGTGCCGTTGATATATAAGCACTTCCTTCTGATAACGCCGGGATCACTTTCCCCGTATTATCATGTCCCGGACGCCATCTATCCTTGATACTACTATTTGCATTCTCATCATCAGCAGGTCGCATCACATACGCTCTACCAGGTAAACGTACCACATTTTTCAGACCAAAAGCAAATAACATGGATAACGAGATATTCTTGTAGCTGACTCTAGTGTTCAATCCCCCGGATAATAGCGGGTCACGAGTTCCCTCATATTTCAAATTAGCAATATCATAAGGATAATTCACTATTTCGTCATCAGATACACCTAAAACATTTCCATTCTTATCATAAAACATGGGCATTCCTATATCATCCAATTTTGCAAAACGATAAGAAAACATTCCATTGATAGGTTTCCCCTCGTACACTTCTCCCGGGGTATACACACTCTGTACTAAATATTTAGCTTGAGCAGAGCTATTAGACTTTGTTACTTTATTATTCACGTATCCCATATTGAAAGCCGCAGTCCATCCCCATTCCTTAGTTTTTATAATTGTTCCGGTCAATGAAATATCGAGTCCTTGATTACGTACATCGGCATAATTGACGTACTTACTGGAAAATCCGGATACAGAAGAAATTCCTTTATACGCAATCAGATCCTTACTCTTATCAAAATAATAATCAATATCAAGAGCTAAACGATTATCAAATAACCCGATCTCCAATCCCACGTTAAATGAAGAAGTCGTTTCCCATTTCAAATCAGGATTAGGTGCCTGTTCTATCTCCATCTCAAAAGAACCGGTAACCGCATTGGGAGGAAGAGCAGAAGCAATAATAGAAGGACTACTATCTTCCACGATATTTCCCCGTAGACCGTAAGAAGCACGCAATGCCAAATTGTTAACAATTTCATTGTCCGACAAGAACGATTCATTACTAATAATCCATCGTCCGGAAACAGACCATAGAGGCAAATAACGATACTTCGGGTTTGAACCGAAAAGATTCGATCCGTCAAACCGGATATTCGCATTTAATACATACCGGTCATGGAACATAGCTGACACCACGCCATAATATGATATATTAGAACGATCCACCAAACTACGTGTAGTTTTATTCCGTTTTAAATGTCCGGTTGTTTCTCCCAATGCCGGATCATAAAATGAATTTCCTCTATCGTGGAAATATCCATATATATTAGATGACAAACCTTTATAATTTGTATTTCTAAACTCCTGTCCAAGTAGTACATCTATGGATAATTCGTCCGTCAAAGAAGTTTTATAGGTTAACCCGTTACGAATCAACGAGGAACGTTGTTCATAGGTTGTTTCATTATATTCCCCGCCATAGGGTAATGGAGAGTCTTTCACTTGATCTTCCGTCTGTTCTCCATAAGCATATCCCCTAATATCAGCAATATAAGCACTCCTTTCTGTCGCGTAATCCCGAGCCGTTGAATGAGACGAAGCATAGCTAAACAATCCCTCGTATTTTAATCCCTTGAACAAGTTCACTGATAGATTAACAATACCTTTCATGTCTGTTTGCGTACTTTCATTACTACTATTAGCTAATTCATTCAAAATATTAAATTTTGTACTTCTTCCCATAACCGAACTCGAATAATAGTGTAACTCTCCATTATCCTCATACAAAGGTATTGCCCTGGAAGTACGAACAGCATACTTAAATAAATCAATAGAAGAATGATACATCTCCCGATCTCGACGGTCTACTTGCAAGAGGGCTCCCAAATTCACACCTCGAAATAACTCGGTATTCATTTTCACCATTCCACCGTAATTCTTATACTCGCTCGCCTTATCGACCCCCTCTTCACCATTATAATTCAAAGAAATATAATAATTCATTTTTTCGGTTCCGCCAGAAACACTCAAGTTATGGGTTTGCGTGTAAGCATTCCGAAATAAAATTTTAAACCAATCGGTATTTAATTGTTCTAACTGATTAGCCATCGTGTTCAATTGCTCACGCGTAATCAAACTACGAGAATAACTATTCAACAAACCTTCCAACCCTGCCGTTCCATCATAATGTGAACCACTCCAGATAGATAGTCCATCTTCATAATTCTCCCAAGCGAGAGCGACACGCTCTTTTGAATTTAACAAATCAAAATCACTATAATGCGGACGGGTACTTACAGTTGACGTGTGTTGATACGCTATGTTAAAACTATTGGCCTTCCCCTTCTTCGTGGTGACCACGATCACGCCATTGGCAGCACGTGTTCCATAAATAGCAGTTGCAGAAGCATCTTTCAGCACGGTAATACTCTCGATGTCATTCGGGTTAATACCGCCAATCACCGAATTGAACATATTCATCACGTCCGGACTGTTCAAATCAGCAGCCGTCACCGGGACGGAATTTTCCAGAATCACGCCATCCAATACCCATAACGGGTCTGCATTACCGGAGATGGTCGCCGTACCGCGAATACGAATCTTAGGGGCCGCACCCGGAGCCGCGGATGTATTCACCACGGAAAGCCCCGGAACCACACCTTGCAACATCTGTTCGATACTCGAAGCTCCAATTGTCTTTAGTTCACTTGTTTTTACCGTCACCACAGAACTCGTCAAGTTACGTTTCTCGATTTGCTGGTATCCCGTTACCACGATCTCCCCGATACTCTCCGCTTCTTCCTCTAACACGACAACCAAAGCGGGTTGATTTTTCTTATAAGGAACATCCTTCGTTTTCATCCCTACAAATGAAAAACGCAGTCTCACGCTGTCCTGTTCCGGAACCCGTAACAAGAAATCACCATCCATTCCCGTGGCCGTTCCTAACTGGGTCCCCACGATAAGCACGGTTACGCCCGGTAATGGTTCCCCGCTTTTATCTTTCACGACACCACGAATTTCCATCTCTTTATTTGCTTGCTGCACGGAATTTTTCCCTTCGAAACGGACCATGATAATATTATCCCGGAACGTGTAAGTAAAACCTGTTCCCTCAAAAACTCTATCCAACACGGATTTCACGGACTCCTCTTTTGCTTTTACAGTCAGTTTATTTAACTGTTCTGTTTGTTCCGTGTTAAAAATAAAATGCAGATTCGTTTGACGCTGGATCTCGCTAAATAACGTTTTTATCGATACTCCTTGTAGATCCAAGTTGACTTTCTCCTGTTGGGCAAAACTATTTGCCGAAAGAGAAAATGTGAAACAACACATCAAAAAAATAAAAAGCTTCATCGTTTTCCAAAATTTTTGTCCATGGGGTCGGTAAACCCTAAGGCATAATAGAATTTTTTCCATACCTTTGTAGTTAGAATGTTAGTATTTACAATCAGGCATTGCTCGTAACATTAGCCTGTTGTCCTATTATCATTAATGGCGGAAGATGCTCGTAACATTTTCCGCTATTCTTTTATTCCATCACGATAATTGTCCTTCCTTTCACAGAGAATTTCACCTGAGTCACTCCTGATATAGCATCGAGAATATGGGAAACTTCCTCGTAACGTCCCAAATGCCCGGTAAAATGCAGTTGTTTCAAACTTGCCGTCTGGAAGAACACATCCACGTCATACCATAAAGACAACGTGTTCATAATCTCTTCCAAACTCTCGTTATCAAACATAAACTCATGCTCTTTCCACGCCACGTAAGGCCGCACATCCACATCCCGAATTTTCATAGTGCCTTTCTCTCTGTTATAAAGAGCCAACTGTCCCGGCATCACCGAATATTCAACGTCCGAATTCGTTTCTTGAATGCCAATCTTTCCCTCGACCAAAACAGTCTCAACATTTGCAAGATTGTACGTGTTTACGTTAAAAGAAGTTCCATAAACCCGGATTTTTAATTTATCCGCGTTCACGAAAAAAGGCCGTTTTACATCTTTTGCCACTTCAAAATATCCTTCCCCGGAAAGAAACACGTCTCGCCGTTCAGTCCCGAAAGCCACGGGGTAACGCAATTCACTGCCCGAATTCAGGTAAACAACCGTCCCGTCGGACAAGGTAACCGTGTATTCTCCTCCACGAGGAACTTCCAACACGTTATATTCCGTCTTTCCCGTTGCCACCTGCTCCGGGTAAACCATTCCTAACGAGTTATTGGTAGCCGCAATACCTTCTGCCACGTCAAAACGAGTTTCTTGTTCTCTCGTGATTTCAATCACCCGATTATCAGCCAACCGAAGAATAGCCTTGCTCTTTCCGGGCTCTATACTGGCCAATTCCGAACCCTTTTGTTCGGCTCCCGGTTTCGTTTCTCTTATAAAATATCCCGCTGCCACCACCATCAAGGGAATCATCACGGCAGCCACGAATTTATACCACCCTAAACGACGGGTATTATGCTTCTGTTTGATGTTTCCCTTCAAAATGACCTTCTCCCATGCAGAATTTTTATTCACATTCTCGTAAATACCAAAATCATGGGCAACATTCTTTTCATCACAAATCTCTTTAAAAAGTTTTTCATGCGAAGGATCTTGACTAACCCACTCCTCCAACTTCACTTTTTCTTCCCCGGATAAATCCCCCACGAGATAAAGTTGGATTAATTGTATGATATATTCATCGTAATGTTTCATCATCCTTGTTATTTTACACCAAAGACGACAAGAGCAAAAAAAAGGAGTATAAAAAATCGACTTTTTTTAGAAAATATTTTTCAATCACATGAAACCCACTTTAAACAAGGCATATAGCACATATACACCACCCAATCTTTTTCGCAAATAAACAATAGCATTCCGTTTTTGAGTCTTCACGGTTAATTCGGATATTTGAAGGATTTCCGCAATTTCGCTATTCTTTTTTCCTTCCAGGTAATGTTTAAACACTTCCTGGCACCGTTTAGGTAGTTCATCCAATACCTGGTATAAACGGCGGTACACCTCATCTTTCATAACCTCCAATTCAGGCATTTCGCCCGCCTCTGATGTCCGAAGCGTGTAACGCACATACTTTCCCTCCACTTCCTTGTGTTTCAAATAATCCAACGAGGCATTCTTCACCGAGTTATACAAGAAATTCTTAAAACCATAATAGGAACTGTAAATCGTATCCCGTTCCCACACCTGCACGAATAAGTCCTGCACGACATCTTCCGCAATCTCTTGTCTCTCTACCCACTTCATGGCATATAGCACGAGATAACGATAAAATCGGTCAAACAATATTTTAAAAGCTCCCACCTGCTTTTGATTCAATTGCTCTATTAATAACTCATCTTGAACCATTTTCCCTAAGGATTATTATACAGATTTATTCGTGTATAAAAATAGTAAAAAACTATCTTTGCACAAAGATAAACACATAATAAAACAGATTTATGAAACGAATCATAGCACTCTTGCCCTGTATCATGTTATTATTACAAGCAAATCAATCCTGGGCCCAATTCGACAAATACTTTCACAACAAAACTTTACGTATGGATTACGCCCATTGCGGGAATAGCCAGCATGACGAAATTTATTTCGAGGAGTTATTGGAGGAACCTTACTGGGGCGGTTCGAAGACCAACCTCATTGATACCATGTTCTACGGGAATTATTATCTCAACGTGTACGACGTGGCCTCTAACCAACTCATCTATTCCAGGGGATATTGCACTCTTTTCTGGGAATGGCAAACCACCGATGAAGCGAAAACAACTCAACGTTGCTGTTCAGAGACTGTAGTCATGCCTTTCCCGAAAAATGACGTACGCATTGAAATATCCGCCCGGAACAAGAAAGGTAAATTCGTAAAGAAATTTGAATACACCGTGGATGTTGATAGCTATTTTATCAAGAAGGATCGCCGGATGCAGTTCCCGACTTATGACGTGCATTACACCGGAAACCCGTCACGCCGGGTGGATATCGTCCTGCTCCCCGAAGGTTACACGGCAGATGAAATGGACAAATTTAAAGCTGATTGCAAACTTTTCGCAGAAGGCCTGTTCAGCCTTTCTCCTTACAAAGAAAATCAAGGTCTATTTAACATCCGGGCTGTCCTTGCCCCTTCACAAGAATCCGGTGTCGATATTCCCGGTGAATACATTTGGAAGAATACCATACTGAATTCTTCCTTTTACACTTTCGATTCCGAACGTTACATCATGACCTACGATAATAAAAGTTTACGGGATTTATCCGCTAACGTCCCCTATGACTTCATCTACATTATTGCCAACACGCAAAAATATGGTGGTGGAGCCATCTATAACCATTACGGTATCAGCATTTCCGGTAATCTCCATGCAGCCAAGGTTTATGTTCACGAGTTCGGTCACCTGTTTCTCGGCCTTGGAGACGAATACGTGGAAGTCGGTAGCAGTTACAATGATATGTACCCGACCAACGTGGAACCTTGGGAGGCTAATCTTACCACACTGACAAACTTTAATAAGAAATGGAAAGATATGTTTGATAAAGATACCCCCGTTCCCACTACCTACGATCCCCAAAATCCCAAGAAACTCGGGGCCTATGAAGGAGGTGGTTACGTGTCCAAGGGTGTTTACCGTCCTCGTTATGATTGTTTGATGAACACCCTATCCGGTGATGACTTCTGCCCCGTTTGTATCCGGGCTATCAAGAAACAAATCGATTTTTATACCCGATAAATAAGAAAAACGTACCTTCAACGGTACGTTTTTCAGTACAAATTGTACCACAAAAGGTACGATTTCGACTTACAAGACCCAGCATCGAGTCTTTAAACACTACACACAAACATCAATTTCCTCCCGTAAAAGCCCAATCAGATTTATAGGCCCAGCGAGAAGGACATTGTTGCAAAACCATTCTTAAGCGTTTCACTTGATCGATAGAAAGTGAATTTTTGTAACTATACATATCCATTACATTGAACGAAGTGAAATACTCCAAAGGACGAGTTGGATCATTTTCCGGTTGTCCATCCAAGTTATTAGCCTTAAACACAGAAGGATAAAAACCATAATCAAAACTATAAGTATCCGGACAATAATCACTATCACCATCTTCATTCAAATACTCATACATATCACACCTCGTTTGAAGAATACCAAAATATTCTGCCATAGGGGTAGCCAGACTGAATTCATTTGATCCTTGTACTGCTGTTGGCGTGTAAAGAGCTGCCAGATTCACCATGAAACCAACTTCCCGACAGTCCTCAACATCATCTAAGGTAAAGGACTCCTTATGTTCCAAATCCAAACCCGGAATAGAAGCTAAGTCATAGTCCGGATGCATCACCATGGGAGGCCACATCTGATATGACGTAGAAGTACCCGTTGCTGAAGTCGACGAGGTAAACTTAGCCAACCAAATATTCAAATACTTATTGGGATCCCAAATAAGACGTTTCCATTTTGTTAATATATATGATAAATAAGGTTTAGTCTTATTGGAAGAAGTTCCCATATTTGTAAAATCTGATGCTGAAATATTCTCTATATTCTTTCCCGGCTCCTGCATTTTTAATCCATTTTGATCATAAGTTGCCAACTTAAACACGACTTTAGCGTTTCCTGCATTAGGATCAGTTGTTATCTTACGATTAAAGGCATCAGAAACTCGCTGAAGTTGTTCTTCTAAAAACTCCACGCTTAAATCATAGGCAGGAGCTACTGTTGCTGGAGGCACGAGTATATGAAAAACAACAGGAATCACAATCTCCTCATAATCCTCTTCAGGCAACTCCCTTATTGTAATCTCTAGATGATTACTTTCCATATTTCCCCCTTTTGCATAAAATTGTAATACAGTTCCAGGCACATCGCTCGTCGTTGCATAATACCCATCTTCCAATACATTACCATTCTGATCATACACTTTCACATAACCAGCCGGAATTTGATCGTCTGGAACTAAAAACTCCTCCTCAATCTCTTTGCCATAAAATTCATCTGTCTCTTCATCCCGACCGTAAGACATCACGTTTCTTTTAGCATACACAAAAGTATGGAACCCCATTTTACTAACTCCATTAGGGACTAACGTCTTATGATCTGCACGCAATTCAATTTTTGAAATCTCATCTGGAGAAATATTCAAATCATGAATTATACTCTCCTCTTTTTCACACGAACTTAGCATAAGCAGTGTGACAAAAATAACTATTATATATCTCATAATATATATATATTTACATTACTTCCAACCAGGATTCTGGGGAACATTATTATACATCAATTCATAATCAGCAGGAAGAGGGAATGTATAGCGATAGTCATTACCTTCCAGCGTATAGGTCTTGATTTCATCAGTTTCTTCATCTTTTGCCGTACGTGAAACACTAACCCCAGTCCGTTTCATATCCAACCAATTCATCTGTTCTTCATAGACAAATTCTTTACGGCGTTCTTTTAATATTTCACCGATAATATCACTACCAGTATAACCAGAATATCCCGGGATCTTACTACTCTTGAATTCATTTAACAAATCTAAAGCACCGTCTTTACCCTGTCTAGCCAAGGCCTCTGCTTCAATCAATAATAAATCAGAAAAACGGAAAAGAATGTGTACATCATTAATATCATGTTCATCTGTACATTGCCATTTTGTAACATATACTTTACCATCTATCTCCTTAAAATAAACTTCCCGACGAATATCATTCTCATCATAAAGGTCATACAATTCTTTGGAAGGACGCTGAACCAACATTTGTTCCGGTCTTCCCCAAGGTGCATAATCATTCCCACCATAAGCATATAAAGAGAAACGTAACAAAGCAAATCTATGAGGCTTTGTCGTGGATTTCGTCAATGGCACCGTTGTCAATTCAGCTTGCTCGTCAATAGTACTTTCCACACGTGCGCCTTTCCTTGCTTCTTTTGCATAAAACTCGGCCTTACTCCAATCATCCTCCTCTGCAGCACAAGACCCGGCTTTAAATTGATAAGTCTGGGCTAAGATCGCATACATAATTCTTTTATTAAAGAAGATATTCCAAGAATCTTCCGGAACAGTTTCATATTCTAGAACATCCGTGATCTCCCCGATCAACTTCTTATACAAATCTGTTTGTTTCCATCTTTTTCCTCCTTGCACAACATCAGCATCAAAATTAAACGGGATACCATAGTCATTTTTATCATAAGGAGCAAATAATTGATTCAATCTCAACAAATAATAAGCTCGCATCACTCTACCCTCTCCTGCTATCCGTTCATAATCTGTTTTGTTATAATCTGGTACATTTTCAAGATCTTTCAAGACCATATTGATGTAACCAATCGAAATAAATACTTCCTTCCACAGATCGCTTGGGAATAAATACCCTTCCCAATTCTTTATCTCTCCATATTCTTTAATAAAGTTTTGTCCTCCACGAGAGGGATTTGCAAAATCATCAAACAAGAAATTTTCCAAATCCAAATCATTTGTATACAAAATAGAAGAAACATTGTTACGTCTCGTAAAGGGATATTGTACATACTCCCCGTTAAACAGCACGGTATTACTTACATATCCTTTACAATAACTTGATGAAGTAGTCGCAAACAATAAAGTAGACATTGCACTACGTACATCTTCCATTGTATAAACAACTTTCGTATTTTTAGGTGGCATATTTAAAAAGTCCGAACATGCCCCACATAAAAATACAACAAGCACTAATAATATATTCTTTTTCATAACCCTAGAATTAAATACCTATTGATAAAGAGAATGTATATGAACGCGCACTCGGATAAGTGAAGGCTCCTTTGGTTTCAGGATCTATTCCACGGAATTTAGTCAATGTAAACACATTCGCCATATTGAAATTCAATCGAGCCCGCGTGATATGCAGTTTATCACAAATACTTTGTTCTAAATTATATCCCAGTGAAATATTATTACATTTCAAATAATCCCCTTTTTCAAAACGGAAATCAAATAATTGATACAAATATTCAGTTCGTGACGTACCATACTTAGGAATTTCAGTCATATCCCCAGGTTTTCTCCAACGATTTGCCTCGATCTTAAGTACATTTTTGGCTGATGCATAAGCTGTTCCTCCGGAATAATATTGGAAAGAACGAGCCAAATGGCCTGTCATATAAGTAAACTGGGCAAAAAGACTGAAACGCTTATAATTAAATTGTGTTGTGAAGCCTCCGGTAATCGGTGGATCACTCCGCCCTAGATAGCCACGGGAAGCATTTGCCAACTGAGTTGTTAAATCATTATCCATATTATAAACATATTTTCCCTCAGCATTTAATGTTCCCAATCGATTCCCATCATCATCAAAACCATCCACATAAGCTAACGTATTTCCCGTATACGGATCAACCCCAGCAAACTTATATCCATAAAAGGCCCTTACCGGCTGTCCTTGAATATACAAACTATACAAAGATTCAAACGTAGAATTGGTACTTGCAGAGATTTCACTCAAATCTTGATAATATGTTTCCGTAACCTTATCTTTATTCTTGGTAAAATTAACTGAAGTCACCCAACTAAAATCATCAGTACGAATATTCAATGTCCTCAGGCTGATTTCCCAACCTTTATTATTAACGGAAGCTACATTCGCAGTAACAGAAATACGCCCTGTTGATGCTGCAATTTTCTTATCATCTAATAAATTACGAGTATCATTATTATAATAATTGACTACTAAATTAATTCGATTGTTAAATAACGAAGCATCAAAACCAATATTCCGATTTTCCTGACGTTGCCACTTAATCGAAGGATTCGAAGGATCATAGCGATCCATGATCTTTTCTCCATTATACGAGTAATTACTCACTTTACGCAAAACAGAAAAAGGGAGGGCATTACGGTCAATACTTCCAACAAAACCATAAGAGGCTCTTATTGCCAATTGATTAATAAAACCAAATCGAGTCATAAAAGGCTCATTATGCAGATTCCATTTCCCACTCACGTTCCAAAGAGGAGAGAAGCGGTTCTTCGTTCCGATAATATCAACGCCATCCAAACGCGCACTTCCCTGCACCACGTAACGATCCTTGTAACTATACGATCCTGTTACAAACAAGGAAACACTTCTATCTTGTGATTCAGAATGTCCACCTAGACTTGACAATGAACTTTTAAATGCTGATTTTATCGTCATTCCAGTTAAATCAGGATAACTTGCCACACCATAAATATCGCTCCATTCAGGAATCATACTTGAAAAACCGTATCCTTTTGTTGAAGAAACTTCCTGCCCCAAATAAGCATTAATATAATGATCTCCGTCTGAGAATCCACGGGCAAATTCCAACTGGTTACGAATCGTCCATTGTTGAGAGCGAGACGTTGATTCTTTCATCATTCCATTATTCATTGCATCCGGAATTTCTTCCTCCGAATAAATTCCTCCTAACCATGAATTATATTTAGAAGCAAATGACCCCGGTACCAATTCTTGCATAGAATGATTATTTGAATTCGCAAACGTTCCCATGGAAGAAAGCATCAAACCTTCTATGATTTTGAATTCCAACTTCAAACTTACTTGGTTACTCAAATATCTTGATTTCGTCGTGTTATTATTTAAATCTTCTAAAATATTAAAATCATACATGTAACCATCTTTGATCGAACTTTTGGTTGAATAAGAACTACGGTCATAAGCATAATTTCCATTTTCATCATACAAACGTTCGTATGGATTTGCATAAGTAGCATAATCCAGCGGATTTACCGGAGAAGCAGAACTACGATCATTCCTTAATGTACTACGCACATCAAAATGAACTCGCAAGAATTTATTAAAATCATGGGTTAATTTTATCGAAGCTCCCATGCTCTCATATTTATTATTCGGCATAACTCCTTCTTGAGAAAGGTAAGAAAGACTACCATAATATTGTGTTCTTTCATCTCCTCCAGAAAGAGAGATACTATAATTTTGAGTCTGAGCCACTCGGAAAATTTCATCAAACCAATTCGTATTGATCTTGCTTAAACGATCTATCTCGGCATCAGCTTCTACTTTAGATATTTTTCCATTATCAACATCTTTCAATAATTGGAATACCCGTCCCCCGATATCCAGCCCTGGGAAATCCTCATAAATTCCACGTTCAAAAGCAATTTTTTCCTTCGTATTCATCATTGTTAAACGATTACTAGGAGCTTCACTCAAGCCATAGGATGCTTGAATATTTATATACGAACGCCCGACAGATCCTCTCTTTGTGGTAACAACAATAACTCCATTAGCAGCCCGTGATCCATAAATCGCTGTTGCTGCGGCATCTTTTAGCACAGTAATACTTTCAATATCATCAGGAGGAATATTACCAATTCCACTAGTTAATACTGTCTCCTGAAATTCCGTACCTCCCATACTAATTTCCGGAACATCTCCCGAAAGAGGCATTCCATCGATGATCCAGATAGGATCCGTATCTCCTGTCAACGAATTTATACCTCGAATCCGGATTGTAGCTTGAGCCCCTGGTCGCCCGGACAAATTCATAACAGCAACTCCCGCCATCTGACCTTTTAACACATCTTCTATACTTGTATACCCCTTATTGGCTATATCTTTAGAAGTCACGACCTCAACGGAACCCGTCATTCTTGTTTTCTTAATTTCTTGGTAACCAGTTACCACAACTTCATCCATCTCGGTAACATCATCTTCAAGTATTACAACGATTGGTTTCTCTTGCTTTTTATACTCTATTGTTTTTGTTTTCATTCCAATAAAAGTAAACATCAGCACGATCTTCTCCTGTTCCGGAATGACTAACGTAAACTCACCTTTCACATCAGTAGCAACACCTATCGTGGTCCCTTTCAGTAAAACGGAAACACCCGGTAACAATTCTCCCTTTTTATCCTTCACCACGCCCTTAATCGTAACTTTCTTCACCTCATCCGGTGCGTTCACCTTTCTTTCTGAAATAAGAACATAGTTATCTTTAACCTGATACTCGTACTTTTTGCCCAACACCTGTGCCAGAATCTCATCCAAAGTCCCGCTAGTAGAAGTCAGCATCACGTTCTGTTTCACATCCAAAATTGCCGTGTTGTAAAAAAACTCATAGTTACTCTGTTTCTTAATTTGCTTGAAGATCGACTCAATAGTCCCGCTCTTCACGCTAAACATCTCCTGCGCACCTTGGGAATAAACATCTTTCGCCCAAACGCTGGAGGCTGAAATCAATAATAGAAAAAATAGATTTCGCATGTACCTTAAAAATTTTACCGATCCATTTTTTTTCATACATTTGTAATTAAAGTTAATGACTCACTCACGAACATCGTCTGGTAAACTTTTTCGTGAATGTTGTTATCCATAGATACAGGGAAGGTGAGATTTCCCTGTATTTTATTTTCGGGTAATTAATATATTCTTTCCGTCGACTTGAAATTTCACTTCCGTGATCATCTCGATCAGTTCCAATAGATAACTGGCAGGACGATCCTTCTCTGCAGCCCCGGTGAAACGTAAATCCCGCAAAGCGTCGTCAGAATAAGACACCGTACAATCATACCAACGATTCAACGTGACCATAATGTCCTCCAAACGCATATCCTCGAACCGGAACTTTCCCTTCATCCAGGAGATATAAAGTTCCGGGTCTACCTCAACCATCTTCACTTGATGATTCTCTCGATTATACTCGAATCGCATCCCCGGGGTAATATCGAAATCCTGTTGTAACTGGTGATTACGCACGGCGACTTTCCCGCTAACCAACGTCACCGAAACATCTTGATCCGTCGTGTAACCGGAAAGATTAAAAGAAGTTCCCAATACACGCACGTCAATATCTGCCATTTTCACGATGAAAGGTTTATCCGATTTCGTCACGTCAAAATAAGCCTCGCCCGTTAACTTCACCTCTCGCACGTCCCCGGTGAAAGGCACCGGGTAAGTCAAGGCTGAACAGGAATTCAAGCGCACACTTGACCCATCAGATAAGAGTACTCGAAACTCTCCCCCTGCCGGGACTGTAATCGTGTTATATAAAGGTTCCGATTTAGTCGTAGCCAACGTGTAATCCAGCACCCGGGAAGAATCATTTTTTATGACCACGCCTTCTTGTTCCTGAATAATGGCCGTACTATTTAAAGGCACTTCTCGGCCATCACTCAATTGCAAAACAGCAACACCTTGTGCTGGTAGAATATCCTGCCGAGTCAGCTCCTGCCGTTCCGATTCTCCCGATCCTCGGAAATAAATCACGCTACTTCCCACCATCGCTAAAATAATAATAGCCACGGCATAACGATAGAACACAACCACTCGCCGATTCCAAGGCACATGTATCTTGCGTTTGATTGAAAACCATAATTGTTCTAGTTTACCTTCAGGAACTTCCGGTAAATTCTCGACGTCATCATCAAATTGCTCGTACCACCGGGCAATTCGCTCTTCCTCTTCCGGGGTACATCGATGTTCCCGGTACTTCTTTAAAAGATCGTATATTTCATTTATCCCCATATTCGCCGTATTTACTTTAAAGACAATTCCGGGGAACAAAAGGTACTATATGAAAAATAAAAAATTTTTACGACCCACCTCGCATCGGAGCCTACGTGTAATATCACCTAGTTGATTCTTAACGGTTTGTTCGGATACGGCCAACTTCTCGGCAATTTCTTTTATCGATAAATTTTGTTCCTGCCGGAGTATGTACACGCATTGTAAACGAGGTGGAAATCCATCCACGATTCGCCGGATATTTTCATCCAAATCCTTGGCCACGATCTTCAACCACGTGTAATTGTCCTCTTCATTCGGGACGCATATATCCTGGTATTTATCACGAATCTGTTCTTGTTTTATTGAATTCAATATATGATTTCTCAACCAAATCAAGAGATACCCTTTCACGGAAGACGAGACCTGAAAAGAATCTCTTTTTTCCCACACTTGGATAAAAAAGTCTTGGAAAATATCATCCGCATCAAAGGAACTGTTCACACGTGCAAGGATATTCCGATACACAATATCAGCATACCGGGAATACAACTCTTGAAAGGCAGAGACACTCCCGTTCTTTATATCACGTACAATTTCAATGTCCGATTTTTCCGACACGATCCAAGCTTTAAAGATAAATATTCGAACGTTTAATAATATTTCGGAAAGACCGATTTCCTTTTTTAGCCTCATTAGTGAAATCCTTGATTGTTAATAGAAAAAAGTATCCGGATTTTTGGGACATATCGTAAAATTGGATAATTTTGGAATATTATTAAACGTTCG
>NZ_JADMSV010000034.1:0-44267 GCF_015560935.1 Butyricimonas sp. BSD2780061689_150309_C8 | reverse complement strand
ATAAAATCACTATATTTGTGAATAAAATTTAATAATAATAATGGCATACCTGTAGAATTTTATGCACGTGTATAAAGGGATGATCTGGCTATTTCTGGGGAAAATTTAAAGGGGGGCAATTTAAGTTGGATTCTAGGGGTCAATTACATTGGAATTTCCAGGCTGAAAGGAATTTAGAATTTAAAATTTAAAATTCCACTTTTAGTTTTCACTTTTCCAACTACCCCCTCTAACTCCCCCTTGCACAGGGGGAGCCGGAGGGGGTAGTTAAAACGCCAGCCCCGTGCGGCTGGAATCTAAAATCTAAAATTAGTAAATTCTTTTATCTCCATCATAACCAAGTTTTTCGTAACTTCGCGTAAAAGAAAACAAACATGGCAACCATGAATCAACCACCATCCTTCCCCCGCAAAATGCCCATCGGCATACAGAGTTTCGAGAAACTACGTCGCGAAAACTACGTGTATATCGACAAGACAGAAATCATGTACCGCCTCGTCAGCACCTCGAACCCTTATTTCCTGAGCCGTCCCCGACGTTTCGGCAAGAGCCTCATGCTCTCGACCATGGAAGCCTACTTCCTTGGCAAGCGCGACCTCTTCAAGGGCCTCGCCATCGAGCAACTCGAAACGGAATGGAACACCCACGCCGTGTTACACCTCGACCTCAACGCCGAGAAATACGACTCGCCCGAACGGCTGCACGACATGCTCGAATTCCAGCTCCGGGGATGGGAAGAAACATATGGAACGGGAGGCAAGGGCATCACCCACTCCGCCCGGTTCATGGAAGTCATTCAAAAAGCGTACGAGAAAACCGGGCGCGGCGTGGTCATCCTCATCGACGAGTACGACAAACCGCTACTCTACAGTTTCCACGACGAGGCATTACAGAAAGCCTTCCGCGAAACGCTCACCGCCTTCTACACCGTGCTGAAAAGTACCGACCAGTGGCTGCGATTCGTGTTCATCACCGGTGTCACCAAGTTCGCCCAGATGGGAATATTCAGCAACCTCAACCAGCTGGTTGACATCAGTCTCACCCGACCTTACGCCACCCTCTGCGGCATAACACTCGAAGAGATCGAGGCCAACTTCGAACCGGAAATCGAGCAATTGATGGAAAGCCACGATCTCCCCCGCAAGGAACTGTTAGAACAGTTAACCCGCCGCTACGACGGTTACCGTTTCTACGAGGAGAACGTTCCCAACGTGTTCAACCCGTTCAGCCTGTTGAGCGTGATGACTTTTCACGCTTTCAAGAACTACTGGTTCGCCACGGGTACTCCCACCTTCCTCACCGAGATATTGAAAAAGACCGACTTCGATCTGCGGGAACTCGACGGCATAGAAGTCTCTGCCGCCTCCCTCTCCGACGACCGAGCCAATATCAACAACCCCATCCCCATGATCTACCAGAGCGGCTACCTCACCATCAAGAAATACGACAAGGAATTCCAAATATACACCCTAGGATTCCCCAACGACGAGGTGAAATACGGGTTCTTGAACTTCGTCACCCCGTTCTACACCCCCGTGGCCGAAACCGACACGAGTTTCTATATCGGCAAATTCATCCGGGAACTACGAGAAGGTGATCCCGACGCCTTCCTCACCCGCCTGCGGGCCTTTTTCGCCGGGATTCCCTACGAGCTGAACGACCGCACGGAACGCCACTACCAGACGATCTTCTACCTCGTTTTCAAACTCATGGGACAATTCTCCGAGGCTGAAATACGAAGCGCCAAGGGACGAGCCGATGCCGTCGTGAAAACCGCCGACTACATCTACGTCTTCGAGTTCAAGCTCGACGGCTCCGCCGACCAAGCCCTCGCCCAGATCGACGACCGGGGTTACCTCATTCCCTACACCGTTGACGGCCGGAAACTCGTCAAAATCGGTGTCAACTTCGACCCCGCCCAAAGAAACATCGGGGAGTGGAAAAAGGAAAATAAAAACTAAAAACTACCCCCTCTAACTCCCCCTTACACAGGGGGAGGACACGCTCCATTGTTACATTGTAGCGCTTTCTTGCGTCCGTTTCTCCCCCTTTCCAAGGGGGAGCCAGAGGGGGTTCAATCTAAAATCTAAAATCTAAAATCCAAAACCTCCACCTCATCCTCCAACCCAATCATCGCATTCACCAGCAACGCCCGCCGAAAACAACGAATATCCTCCACCCGGATCGGGCACGCCTGAATCCTCCCCTCATCCAACAAACTCTGCCGCCTAGTCCCCTCAAGCAAACAAGTCTCCGGCGTGTAAAGGCCGCCACCCGCATCCTCGAACACCACGTTCGTAAAAGAAGTATCGGTCACCCACCCGTCACGCACGATCAACACGTCATCACACTTCCCCCGCTTTTCCAGCAAACGAGCAAACACCGACCGATCCGTCGATTTGTAGCGGTAGTCCACGCCATCCCCGTTCACCAGTCGCAAACTCCTGATCCGCCTCATCACGTAAGGCTGAAAACTCACCTCCCGGACCTCCGAATCATACACCACCCGGCACTTCACCAACCCGGAACACATCGCAGCCGGAACAACCATCCGCCCGACCTCCCACGCAAGAGGCTTCCCAAAAAAGGCCTCCACCGTCGCCCTTGCCCTTTGTTCGTGGGCTTCCAGATTATAAAACTGCCCGTCCAGCACCTTGATCGTCTCGATAAAACGCTCCATAACAAATTTATTTAGAAACTTATATACAAATTCATAGCAAATTAACTCCCTCCCGGCTTCGCCGTACTCCCTCTATAAACAGAGGGAGAGCTAAGTAACTCTCCGTCTTTAGGATGAAGTACCAGCTCCTCCTCTGTTCTCCCTCCCCATCCCCCCTTCGGGGTACTTCCCCTCGGGCAGGGGAAGAAGGAGGTGGCACGAAGTGACGGAGGAGTTTGAGCATGAAAACAAACATGACCTTCATATACTACAAAGTGGTATATAATTACCTTTATTAAAATTACTTATCGAACGGAAGATACACCTTTGCCAGCACCTCCTCGTACTCCGCCCGGCAATCACTATTAATCGTGATTCCCCCGCCACTACGGAAATAATACCGCCCGTCACGCACCTCTATATAGCGAATCATCACCGCCGAATCCAGCCTCTTCCCGTCAAAATACCCGAAGACACCCGTGTAAAACCCTCTCCGTTCACCCTCCGCCCGGGCAATAATACGCAACGTCGAAGGTTTCGGCGCTCCCGAAATAGACCCGGCAGGCAACATCCCGAAAACCACCTCCCCCAAACGGGAATAATAATCCCCCGTCAACCGTCCCGTCACCTCCGAACTCACTTGGAGAATCTCCCCCCGGCTCACCCGCAAACGATCGATATACCGGAAACGCCGCACGCCCACCCGTTCCGCCACCCGGTTAAGATCATTCCGGATCAAATCCACGATCGTGTTATGCTCCGAACGCTCCTTGTAATCCTCCAGAATCACCCGCCCCGCATCAGGCACCGAGGCATCAATCGTTCCCTTCATCGGGTAAGAAGAAATCACCCCCTCATCCACCCGCACGAAAATCTCCGGCGAGAAACAGACAAATCGCCCCGGAACCAACAAACGGTAAGGCGACCAGGCCCGGTGGAAAATCTCTTCCAACGTCCAGTCAGTCTCCAACCCCGTCGCCACCGTCAGGTTCAACAAAAAAGAATCGCCACGAGCCAATCCCTCCCGCACCACGGCAAACTTCTCCCGGTAAACCTCGAATGCCACCGGATTCGGAGAAAACACTTTTTCCGACACCTCCCCCGGCATCCCTTCCCCCACCGGGGAATTAGTGACACCTCCGGCCTCGAAAAGAATCTCTTGCTGTCCCAGCGGATCGGACACGAAAAAGCCTTCCGACAACTCGAAATCAACACCGAACAAAAACGGTTCCCGCCGGGCTCCCGCCTCATTCATGCACGCCCGGACCTCGTTAGCAGTAATCATATTCATAACCCAAAAAACGGTCAGTACCCCCGACCCCTCACGTAAAAGAAATGTTTTAAAAACAAAGGTTGCTCCTCACCCGGAGCATTATAAAAACTCTCCAAGAAACGATTGAACGGTTGCCGTCCCTCTGCGGCATAACGCACCGCATCGTCAGTAATATCCTCGAAAGTAATCGTCACGTCACGCCGAGGCACGAAAAACAACAAGTTCGCCAACACGTAAAAAATCCCTTTCAAATAAGTCCACGCGAAATTCGGTGAACGCCCCGTCTTGGCTCTTGACCACATGCTCCCCCACAAACCCCGTATGCGCATACCCACGACACGCGTTCCCTGCGGCAACTGGCAGCACACCTGCCAAGCCCCCTGTTTGTTCCCCACACGCTCCAACCCGCTATTCGTCAACTGCCCGGCCGGGTAAAGCAACACGTTATGCCCCGCCGCCAAAGCATCAATCACCACCCGGTTCAGCCCCGCCACGATCTCCACCCCCCGGCGGCTCTTCTCCAAATCCGGTACCCGCACCGCATTCATCAAGTGCAATACCTGAGCCACCACCGGGATCTTAAAATACCCTTCCGTCACCAACGGCGACACATCCACGTAACGTAACAACTGAGAACAAACAATCTGCGGATCGACCGACGCCTGATGATTAGGCAAAAACAACGTTGCCCGCCGCTCGGCCAGTAACCCCGCCCCCTCAAGGCGCACCCGGTAACGGGCGCTCAAAACGCCCCGGTAAAAGGCCGCCACTACCTTTTTATAACCCATATCTAATTCTTTAGTCTAAACTTCTTAAACCTTACCCTCACCTCCTCCACGCACGAGAACAAAATAATCGTGATCGCGAACGTCAGCACGGCAAGAAAAATAAACACGTACTTCGTGTCGAAAAACATCGTCATTCCCCCGAAACACCCCGATGCCATCAACATGAACAGAAAAGTGATCAAGTTCGAGTAAGCCAGCATATCCCCCAGCTCCCGCCCCTTCACGTTCGCTTGAATCCAAGCATCCAGCGGTACCTTGAACATCCCGCTGAAAAACGCAGCGAAGAACACAAGTATTCCGAACGTCACCCCGTGAGCATCAAAAACGAATATCGCCAGCAACGTCAATCCCGTCGTGATCCCTCCATACGGCACCAATCCCAACTCCACGTCCCGACGGGACAACACCCCGGCAAGATAACATCCCGCCCCGATTCCCACGGCAGCCAACGACATCACGATACCCGTCTCCGAATCGTTCATCCCCAAATCCGAACGGCAGTACACGATAAGCACCATTTGGATCATCGAACCGATAAACCAGAACGTGGCCAGTCCCACAACCACCAGATTCAACCCCTTGAACGCCAACGCCCGCACGAACATATCTTTCACAAACTTCACGGGATTCAACGTCTCGTGGCTCTCCTTCATCGGTTCGCTCTCGTTCGCTCGAATCGTCAGACTCGACAACCAACCGAACAACGCCACCCCGAACAGGATCACGCACAGCACCGGGATCGTCACGCTCTCCGACAAAAAGGCCGCCATCAACGTCCCTGTCAGAATACCCACGAAAGCGAACATCTCCATAGCCCCGGAACCGTAAGAAATCCCCTCTTCACCCCCGATGTCACGAATCAGCCCGTACTTCGAAGGAGAAAACAGCGCACTCTGCAATCCCATCAACAAAATGGATGACAACACCAGTCCCGTCGAGTGCGTCAGGAACCCGGCCGCAGCTACGACCATAATCAGCATCTCGGCAAACTTCGCCCAAACCACAATCTTTCGCTTTTTATATATCTTCGCCAATCGTCCCGCCAACGGGGAAAACAGCAAATACGGTATCACCAATGCCGCCGATGCCAGCGTCACCACCATCGACTCGTTCTCCTTCCCCACCCAAGCAATGCAAATAAAACACGCCAACGTCTTCAGGAAATTATCATTCAAAACTCCCAGATAATTCGTGAAAAACAGGGAAAACCAATTCTTTCTCTTCGCCATAATCACAACTTATATGATAAAACACAACAGCCAAAAGTAGTTTATTTTCCCCCGAATTCCTACTTTCGCGGGAGAAAACAGGTCATCAACCTCACAAAGAAAGCCACGGCATGGAGAATTCAAAAATAAAAAATATACTTGTCATTGATAATCATGACTCGTTCGTCTATAACCTCGTCCAAATCCTCCGGGAAAACGAACACTGCCAATTCGACATCGTTTATAACGACCAAATCGACTTTTCCTCGCTCAGCCGCTACGACAAGATCCTATTATCTCCCGGACCGGGAATTCCAGCCGAGGCCGGAGAACTTCTCGCACTCATCGAGCATTGTAAAACCACTCACGACATCCTCGGTGTATGCCTCGGCCATCAAGCCATCGCCGAATCCTTCGGTGCCAGCTTGCAACAACTGCCTCTCCCCAAACACGGCCACGAAAGTCCCCTCACAATCGTCGATCCCACCGACATTCTCTACCACGGCCTCACCTATCCCGTGCAAGTAGGACGGTACCACTCATGGATCGTGAACCCTCACACGCTCCCCTCATGCCTCCGCATCAGCGCCCTCGACGAAGAAGGTCACATCATGTCCTTCTACCACACAACCCTCCCCATCCGAGGCGTTCAATATCACCCCGAATCCATCATCACCCGCCAAGGCTGCCAAATGATTAATAACTGGATAAACGAAGAAAAGAGTTTATAAGGTTTATAAGGTTCATAAAGTCACGGGTGTCCTTCGGACAATGTTTTAAGGCAGTTCAAGCTGCCGTTGACAAAGCGCCCCGCAGGGGTCCATAAACCTTATGAACCTTATAAACTTTATGAACCCCAATCATTTGCCCCCGCAACCGGAATCTAAAATCCCCTCATTTTTTTTCCCCACGTACAATGGCCTTGACGCCGATTTTCCCCGATCGAAACCGAACCAGAATTCCTCCTTTTTCCCCGGTAAATGATATACCCGCATCACACTCTCGTATTCCCCCATCACGTTCACCACATCCCCCGGAACCTCTTTACTCCACGGTTTCAGCCGCTTACTCGGTTCCTTAGCAAAAGGAATCCCCGCAACAATCCATGCGACCGAAATATCAGTCAGAAACATCGGGTACCGTTCCTCGCAAAACTCGTACAGTAACGCCCCCCGTCGTTCCAAACTAAGCGGTTGCTCCAACAACTCCCGTTCCTCCATCCAGCGCAGAAAATCCGACAGGAAACATTCATCATGCCCGATCAACTTACGGGTCACCTCCTGCCATGCCAAAGCATTATAAAAACCATCAATCAAACGAGACAACAACCGGGCTTGACGCAAATCGGCCACCGACATCGCTTTCGTCTGCAACACCTCGTACGGCACGTCCGGGGAATAGACAATTCCCAAAGCCTCTGCCTCCGCACGCATTGCCGTTCCGGGTAATAATTTCAACAACTCCAACTGGATCTCTCCCGTTCCGAAACCGGCCAGCACCCGCACATCCTCGATCATCTGTTCCAAAGAATACAATGGTAACCCGGCAATCAAATCAGCGTGTACCACCAAATTAGGTAATGACGCCAAATAACGCAGCCCGTCCAAAGCCGCCTGCAAATCACCGATTCGCCGACAAGCCTGTAACACATTCTCCCGTAAACTTTGAATTCCCGCCTCCAGATGCAACAACCCGGCAGGCAACTCCCGCAACAACTCCTTCACCTCATCGGAAAGCAACGCCGGATGAATCTCCAAATGAAAACGCATCCCCGGAGCAAACTCCCTGAACAACTCCAGCAAACTGATCGCCCTTCGGGAAGACCCGTTAAAAGTACGATCCAACAACCGAATATCCCGAATGCCATGATCCCGAATAACAGTCAGGCGTTCCCGAATACGCTCCACGGACAACACCCGCACGGGTTTCTCCGCCCCACTCACGCAAAAAGCACAAGTATTAAAACACCCCCTCGTCGTTTCCAACTGCACGAAGGGTTTCGTCCAATCGAAAAAACGACTGTGTTCCGGAATCATCAATTGATCGAACTCCATCACCCTCGCCAATCCCCCATCATGATACACACCCTCCGCATCCAACCAACACAGCCCCACAACCTCATTCCACCGGGAAGGACAATCGTACACCCCCAGCCACTCGTGAAATCCCAACTCACCCTCTCCCCGAAACACGCAAGCCACGTGCCGATTCCGACACAGATACCCCTCATTATCCCCCAGCATCTCCGGTCCCCCGAATATAATGGTACATTCCGGTAACAACGCCTTCACCCGAGCCGTGATCTTCAACAACACCTCATGCGTGAACAACCACGCCGTCGCCGCCACCACATCGGGCCGGGCCGCCACGATCTCGGCCACCACACTCCCCACATTTGAATTGATCGTCGCAGAAACCTTCCTCCATTCCACATTCCCCTCCTTTCCTTCCACTTGAGCATGAATAGCCGGAAGAGCTAACGAAGAATGAGCATACGAAGAATTCAAATCCAACCAAAGAAGTAACATAACAATTTCAATTTTAGTGTTCGCCTCCGGCGAGTTACAAGTACCTTTCCCCCTCTCCTTCCCTACCCCGCAAAGCTAACGCTTTTTCCATAAGAAAAAAAGTTCCAGAACAACACAAAAAAATGGTAGTTATTTTCCAATCACTACCACTTCTATTTAAATAACTTGTAACCTGTAACCCGTTAACTTGTAACGGCAGAATCCTATTCTGCCTGTTTATGCAAATGCACATCCAACTGCGGGAACGGGATATTCAGATTCTCCTCGGCAAACGTCTTGTACACCTTCTCGTTCATATCAAAATAAACACCCCAGTAATCCCCGGCGTTCACCCAAGCACGAACCACGATATTCACCGAACTCTCTCCCAAAGAAGTCAAGGCAATAAAATAAGCCGGGTCCTTCAACACACGTCCATCCGCATCCAGTAAACGGGCAATCACGGCTTTCGCCTTCGTGTAATCATCCCCGTAAGCAATTCCGAACTCCCAATCCACACGGCGAGTAGCCTCCCGTGAATAGTTTTTCATCAACCCCGTTGACAAACCGCCATTCGGGATAATGATAATCTTATTATCGGGAGTCGCCAGAATCGTGTTAAATATCTGAATCTCCCTCACCGTACCACTCTGTCCCTGAGCCTCGATCGTATCTCCGACCTTAAACGGCTTGAACAACAAAATCATTACCCCTCCGGCGAAATTCTGTAACGTACCGCTCAATGCCATACCAATGGCAACACCGGCAGATGCAAACAAGGCTATAAACGAGCTGGTCTCGATACCCAACACTCCAATCACCACGATAATCAACAACAACGTTAACGTGATATTCACCAAACTCTTCACGAACGTAGACAAAGAAGCCTCCACATGACGTTTTTCCAATATCTTCGCCAACAACTTGTTCAATCGCCGGACAATCCAGCGTCCCACAAGGAACACCACGATAGCCAACAAAATCTTAGAACCGACCGATATTCCCAAATCGATCATCTTAGTTAAGAACACATCTAATGACACATTAGAAGGACTTGTCAATAATTCTTCCATACACCTAAATTTATATTAATGATTAACAACTTATATCCGCCTCCAACATCATACGACATTTCTCTTGAACATCCGGCAGGAAACGATCGAACAACTCCTGTAACCGATCCTGATTCCTCTCGAAAAAGACGATGGCTATTTCCGGATCAACTCCCAGATTCTTGTACTCCACCATGATTTCCAGCGAACGTTTAATCCCGGAAAGGGATGCATAACGCACCAATCGATTCGTCAGAATAAAATGCCAAAGGAACCCTTTAAACCGTTCCGGCAAATGACGATAATTCAAGACTAACGCCCCATAAAAACCACAAGCAAACCACCTCAATGACCGCCCGGAATAACGTCGAAAATCCCTTGCCAATAAATGATCAAAATAAATATCCGTCAAAACGCCGGAATAACGTCCGAAATCACCTCGCAACATATCTATTGCCTCCCGAACCACGGGATGATGATCCGTGTAATCATCAATTTCCCGGTGTAACAGAATACCCTCCCGAAAACCCGACGGATAATTCTCGTAAGCCCGTCCCTTAACAGCATCCCCGACAAAATTCCCGATCTGAACTCTCCGATCATCTCCCGAGAGGAATATATGTGCTAAATAATTCATTCCTTGGTTTACGTTTTTATCTAATAACAAGTTTCAAGTTTTTCGGACTTTTTTTAACACGAATCCAAAAGCAAAAATAACAAAAAAAGACAAACCCTTCTCCCGAATTCCCTATCTTTGTTGACATTATTGGTAACTAATTGAATATGAATAGAACATTTAAATTTAACACGCTATACATCGGGATTCTTTTACTGGTCTTCGCCTTCTCATCCTGTACCTCATCCAAACAACTCGCCATCCAGAAAAGTAAAACCGCACAGCTATCCCGCAAGCTGGGTTTCACGGTGAATCGGAAAGACGATCTACCCCTACTGGAAGAGGTCAGTCGATGGCTGGGAACTCCCTACCGGTATGGTGGAACCACCCGCACGGGTGCCGATTGTTCGGGTTTCGTGGGAGCCGTGTATAAAAACGTTTACCATAAATCCCTACAACGCACGGTTGTTAATATCTATAATAAAGACTGCCAGCGTATCGGGAAACGCCGTTTGAAACCGGGTGATCTTGTCTTTTTCAACTTCTCCAAGCGAAAGAAAAGAACCCTCAACCACATGGGTATCTACCTCAAAAACGGTTACTTCGCTCATGCTAGTACATCAAAAGGTGTCATGGTCAACCACCTAAGCGAAAATTACTATAAAAAAGGCTGGCGTAAATCCGGCAGGGTATGGTAGATCAAGTATAAATAAAGGGGGCGTGTCAACATTTTTTTATCCTCAAAAAACTCCTCCGTCACTTCGTGCCACCTCCTCTATAAACAGAGGAGGAGCTGGCGACTCTTCCCGAAGACAGGGAGTATTTCAGCTCTCCCTCTGTTTATAGAGGGAGTACCCCGAAGGGGGGAGGGAGTTTGAAAAATGACTTTTGACACTCCCCCCTTTCATATAATAAAACCTTCAATCAAACAAACAGATTCACGTTTGCATCCTCCGCCCGCTCCAGATAAGTCGCCACACCTCCAACATTCACCCCATCAATCAACTCCTCTTTCGTGATCCCCATCACATCCATGGACATCTGGCAAGCAATAAATTCAACTCCATTGTTCCGGGCCTGTTCAATCAAGCTCTCCAGCGAATCGATTTGTTTATTACGCATCACCTTCCGCATCATCCGAGTTCCCATCCCCATCATATTCATCTTCGACAAAGACAACTTACGACTTCCGGCAGGCATCATCATTCCGAACATCTTGCCCATCGTGTCTTTCTTCACGGCATCGGCACGCTCTTCCCTGATCACGTTCAACCCCCAAAAAGTGAAAAACATCGTCACCTTCCGTCCCGTCGATGCCGCCCCGTTCGCGATAACAAACGACGCCAAAGCCTTATCCAGATCATCACTGAACACGATCAGAGTCTTGTTGTTCCCTGCTCCTTCCTTCACCACGGGACAAACTCCTGCCCCTTTCTCCAACACGGCCGTAATTATACCCTTTTCTTCCTTCACATCCACCAACTGATTGCCCGTCATTTTTGCCCATGATGCCACATCCCGGGAAAATCCCTGATCGGTCACTTTAATCTCCAAACGTTCCCCAACCTTCAATCGCTCCATCCCACCTTTCAACTTCATCACGGGTCCCGGACATTGTAAGCCGCAAGCATCTATCGTAAGGGATTTCTTCTCCACTACTTTCTCCGGAGCTTTCACTTCCACCGGCTTTTTCGGTTCCGGTTCCGAATATTTTATCGGATTACATTGTTCCGCCATCGCGGTAGAATACGTCCGGTATCCTCCATTCAGGTTCACCACATCATAACCGTGTTGCATCAATACCCGGGCTGCAATATACCCCCGCAACCCGATGGCACAGAACACCACGATTGTCCGATCTTTCGGCAATTTTTGGTATTCTCCACGTGAACCATCCAAGGAAATATTCACGGCACCCTCGATACTTCCCATCGCAAACTCCTCGGTCGTACGCACGTCCACCAGCATCACTTTGGATCGGTCCATATCTTTCAATTCCCGCCAACTAATCATCTTCACTTTTCCACTCAGCATATTATCCGCCACGAATCCGGCCATATTCACCGGGTCTTTCGCCGACGAGTAAGGTGGCGCATATGCTTGTTCCAATTCCATCAAATCATAAATTGTCCCACCATTCCGAATTACGGCTGACATCATTTCCAATCGCTTATCTACCCCATCAATACCCACGGCTTGGGCGCCCAGCAACTTTCCATCTTCCGGCGAGAAGTTAATCTTTATATCCATCATAATCGCACCCGGATAATACCCGGCATGAGATGCTCCATGCACGATAGCCTCTTTATAAGGAATTTGCAGACGATCCAACATCTTTGCAGACAACCCGGTTGCCCCCACGGTCAAGTCGAAAACTTTGGCAATGGCCGTAGTAATAGAGCCTTTATATTTTTGATGATTACCATTCACCACGTTATCCGCACAGATACGTCCCTGTTTATTGGCTGGTCCCGCTAAAAACGCCAGAGCCGGACGACCACTCACCGGATTCGGGAACTCGATTGCATCACCCACGGCATAAATATCCGGCTGGGAAGTCTGTAAAAACTCGTTCACCTTAATTCCTCCCATCTCCCCGATCTCCAACCCAGCCTCACGTGCCAGTTTCACATCCGGGCGCACCCCAATAGAAAGCACGACCATATCAACCTGCAACACCAACCCGCTTTTCAACACCACGTCAATACCGTCCTCCACGGGGCGGAACGCTGTCACCGCCTCCTGCAAATGCAGCCCGACACCTTTCGACTTAAAATGCTGGTGTACCGCAGTAGCAATCTCGTAATCCACCGGAGTCATCACCTGATCAGCCATTTCCACGACCGACACTTGAATCCCATATTCATGCAGGTTCTCCGCCATCTCCAACCCAATAAATCCGGCCCCCACGATCAGTGCCCGTTTCACGTCATGCTCCTCGATATACTCCTTCACCCGATCCGTATCATTCACGTTACGTAAGGTAAAAATTCCTTCCGTGTCAATCCCCTCTAACGGTGGACGAACCGGAGCCGCTCCCGGAGACAAAATCAATTTATCATACGTCTCTTCATAAAGTCCTCCCGAATCCAAATTATGTACCGTGATTGTTTTCTTTTCCGGGTTTACACGCTCCACCTCCGAACGCACCCGAGCCTCAATATTAAATCGTGCAGCAAAACTTTCCGGTGTTTGCACGAAAAGTTTCTCCCGCTCGTAAATCACCTCTCCGATATAATAAGGTAAACCGCAATTGGCATAAGAGATATAATCACCTCTCTCGAACATAATAATTTCAGCACTCTCATCAAGCCTACGCAAACGGGCTGCCGTCGAGGCACCACCCGCCACACCACCAACAATCAAATATTTCATACACGCTTAGATTTTAGGGTTATATATACTTTTCAATTATTTCCTGTAACTGTGATGCTTGAACCACCCCGCTATTATTCCACAACACCTTTCCTTGTTTAAACAGCATCAACGTGGGTACCGACTGGATATGATACAAATACACCGGTTGCCGGTTAGCTGGCACATCCACGTCTATCTTCAAGATGATTACCTTATCCCCCAGCCTCTTTTTCACATCCTCCAAAATCGGATGCATCATCTTACACGGCCCGCACCACGTGGCAAAAAAGTCCACCAATACCGGCTTTTCTCCATTAATCAACTCATTGAATTTATCCATAATATCACGTTTTAATTTATATTACTTATAACGTCCGTTCCCCCGTAAAGTTCACGGACTTACTTCGTGCATTTCATCATGCACCGCATGGCCTCCGTGACATGATCACTCGCCATACTATAAAAAGCATTACGCCCCTCCCGCCGAATCAGTAGAATTCCCTTCGCCTGCATATCTGTCAGGTGATGCGAAATCAACGCCTGACTACATCCCATCCGGTCACATATATCCGACACGCTCATCTCACCGTTTTTCGAGAGTAAGCATATAATTTTCAACCGATTCGGGTGTGCCACTGCTTTCAACACGTACGCCAACTTTTCCAATTCTTCCTGTGTAAAACATTCTGTTTCCATATTCTCCTTTTTTGAATACACAAATATATAAATATACATTTGAATATACAACACTATAAAGAATCTTTAACACGCCTCATTTGCCTTAAATATCTCTCCATCTTCAAAATTTCTACAATATTCCCACCTAATTTTGTCATAAAAAACAATATATAATAAAGTTATCTCGCTAAAATCCGTAATTTTGTAACCAACAAATGATCATTGACTTATGTGGAAATATTACGCATTATTATCGGCCCTTTTTGCTGCATTAACAGCAATATTCGCGAAGATCGGGGTAAAAGACATAAATTCAGATCTGGCAACAGCCATCCGTACCTCCGTCATCCTAGTGATAACTTGGGGTATAGTGTTGTTCGGCACACACATGGGAGAAATAAAAGACATCAGCCGTCACGCTTGGGTATTCCTAATTCTTTCCGGGATAGCTACCGGGCTTTCATGGCTCTTTTATTTCAAAGCATTGCAAAGCGGGGAAGTATCACGTGTTGCCCCGATAGATAAATTAAGCGTAGTCATCACCATTTTCCTCTCTTTTATCCTATTAAAAGAACCGGTTAGTTTAAAGGGCATCATCGGTGCTTTACTCATCACGGGTGGAAGTATTCTAATGCTTATCAAATGAAACTACTAATCATTGAAGACGAACGGGATTTGTCAAACAGCATCGTGACCTATCTCAGTTCAGAAAATTATCTATGCGAACAAGCATTCACGTATAATGAGGCAAAAGACAAAATCAATTTATACGACTACGACTGCATACTTCTGGACTTGATGCTACCGGGTGGAAACGGGCTTGATGTCCTTCGGGAAATAAGGCATAGAAACAACCCGGTTGGGGTAATCATCATATCTGCCAAAGACTCTTTGGACGACAAAATAAGCGGTTTGGAAATCGGGGCAGATGATTATCTCGCCAAACCATTCCACTTATCGGAATTAAGTATGCGTATTTACGCCATCATACGCCGGAAAGAATTTTCCAGCAACAACCTCTTACAAAGCAATAACATCACGATCAACCTGCTGAGCAAGTCCGTGTCGGTAAACAACCAACTCATCATACTGACACGCACGGAATATGAACTATTACTTTTCTTTATCAGTAATAAAAACAAAGTCATTTCCAAAAGCGCCATTGCCGAACACTTGAGTGGTGACATGGCTGATATGTTGGATCGTCACGATTTTGTTTACACGCACATCAAAAACCTAAAAGCCAAACTGGCCGAAAAAGGTTGCAAAGAATCGATTAAAAACGTTTATGGAACCGGATACAAATGGTTAGAATGAAAAGCCTCCTCAACAAAACATTGACACAGTTCATCGTGTGTACCATCATCATTTTATTGCTGGCGACACCCCTGTTTTATCTCTTGACCAAGCACTATTACGCAGAAGACATGATTGATATTATAGAGGCCACGCAACAAAATCAACCCATTCCGGAACTCGATCTAGAACAGGACATCATGCAAGGCGTGATGATACAATTCGCCTTAATCAGCGGGGTATTAGGCATTGCCATTATACTCATGACCCGTTTCGTCTCCAAACGTTTATGGAAACCTTTCGAAGATACGCTAAAACAACTTGAACATTTCAAGCTGGAAAGCGAAACTATCCCTCTGTTACCCGCCAGCGACATCAAGGAATTCAACCAATTGAATCAATCGTTAAACCGAATGATGACCAACAGTCTAAAAAGCTATAAAGTCCAAAAAGAATTCACCGAAAATGCCTCGCACGAACTCCAAACCCCATTGGCAGCTTTTCAGAGCAAACTGGATGTTCTGCTCCAGTTCCCCGATCTGACGGAACAACAAGCAGAAATGATGCAGGGATTATACCAAATATCCGGCCGCTTATCACGCCTGAACCGAAATCTTTTGTTATTAGCTAAAATAGACAATAAACAGTACAATCAGATGAGTGTCATCAATGTGATGACAACCTTAGAAGAACTTCTTCCCTTTTTGGAAAATATGACCGAAGGAATCACGCTTCACAAGGATTTTCAAATCCCGGAATTGATCGTCAACGGAAATAAATCCTTACTGGAAAGTATGATTAACAACTTGATCGTAAATGCCGTCCGATACAATCTACCGGAGGGAGAAATAACCATCACGATAAAAGAAAACGAGTTAACCATTTCCAATACTTCCAACGAGATGCCCTTAGATAGTAAACTTATATTCAATCGTTTCTATCACCCCACTGAAAAGATACAGGGAAATGGACTGGGACTAGCTATCGTGAAAGCAATCTGTGACTACCACAGTTGGAGCATCCAGTATCACCACGAAAATAATAAACATTATTTTACAGTACACTTTTAAATCTTCAAATTTCCCACAAAATCAGGTTCTACTTTTACTGCCATAAAATAAATTTATTATGGCTTTACAAGAAGAATTAGAATTACAAGGAAACTGGTTGTTCAGATACAGAAGTATCTTGCCGATCACAATTTTAAGTATTGGAGTATTGGTCTATATCTACACGATCCATGCTCCGGGAACACTCTTCAATAAAATCGAATTTTATTGGCACCACTACGAAAACCTGTGCTTATTTATCAGCTTAGCAGGAATCTTTATCCGGGTGTACACGGTCGGACACACTCCCGCCGGCACTTCGGGCAGAAACACCCAAAACCAAGTAGCAGATAGCTTAAATCAAACGGGTATATATTCTATCGTCCGTCATCCGCTTTACTTGGGTAACTTCCTAATGTGGTTGGGGATCTCCTTACTAACCTGCAATATCGGGTTTATCTCCATTTTCGTACTGGCCTACTGGCTTTACTACGAACGTATCATGTATGCGGAAGAACAATTTTTACGAAACAAATTTGGTGTTGCTTATATCAACTGGGCTGAAATAACACCAACGATCTTACCTAATTTCAAATCATTCGTCCCACCCACCCTGCCTTTTTCATGGAAGAAGGTTTTGAAGAAAGAGAAAAACGGTCTCTTCGCCTTATGTCTTATCTTCATGGGATTTGACTGCATCAAGGTATGGCTGGAAAAAAGTACCCAATACAATTATCTTCTAATAATACTAGCCATCGCAAGCGGCATCCTCTACTGTATTTTAAAATATTTAAAGAAACAGACCCGACTGCTGGACGAAGAAGGACGCTAACAACCCCCCCCCGTGTTTATTTGTTTATCACGGGGTAAATCATCTATTCCCAAAAAAGTTTTTAACTTCGCAATAGATATTAAGCAATTATTTATGCGATGAAAATATACGTGGTAAGTGCATTCAGCATGAATGGTTCCGGAGGAAATAAAGCCGGCGTCCTACTCGATGAGTTTATTCCCGATTCTAGTAAAAAAATTGCATTAGCAGCAAGTCTCGGTTATTCAGAAACAGTTTTCTTATCTGCCTCCAACAAAGCTGACTTCAAATTGGAGTATTTTACTCCTAAAGGTGAAGTACCTCTTTGTGGTCATGCCACTATTGCTTCTTTTGTCGCTCTTCGGAATCTCGGAAGACTACAAAAAACAGAATACATTATTGAAACTGCCGCAGGACGATTGAAAGTGTGGATAAACGATGACGGGCTTATCTTTATGGAACAGAACAAGCCCTCCTTTTTCGATATTATTTCTAATGAACGACTTGTCCGATGTTTCCATCCTCTTTCTTTAGACGAACGTTTTCCGGTACGTATCGTTTCAACCGGATTGAGAGATATAATTATGCCGATTTCAGCACCGAATGTATTGGAAACTATGGTCCCGGATTTCAATGAAATATCTATTTTGAGCAAAGAAATGAAATGCATTGGAATTCACTGTTTCGCACTCACGGAATCTGATATAGACAATGCATCCACAGCCGTTTGCCGGAATTTCGCTCCACTTTACGGTATCAACGAAGAGGCCGCAACAGGAACCTCCAATTGCGCCTTAGCTTGTTACCTTCACAATCTTGGGATAAGACCACAAAGGTACATCTTTGAACAAGGACATAATCTTTCTAGTGTTTCCAGAATCATTGTTGAGCTAAAGACGGATTCTGATATTCTTGGCGTCAGAGTTGGTGGAGACGGGATTATAGAAGGCATACTGGACAAAGATATTATATCTTAATTAACCAACTATTCTGGATCAACCTGCATTTTAAGGGCTTCAAGCATAAATATTCGTAGATCTAAAACAAGAAGTATGGAATGTGCTTTACTCCTCTAATAGAGATCTAAAATTTCAATTTGAGCATTGAACCCCTCCACAGAAATATTGGTATATTTATTCTCGCAAAAGTTTAAAGCCTGTTTAAATTTTGTTGAACAAAATCTCGTCGTTGTTTGATCACCTCTAGGTCATGCCAATGTTCCTTCAATGTTCCTATATGTCTCCGTCTCGATTCGTGCCGCACTCAAATGTATTTTCTCCGGCGATCACTCGCAAGTGACACGGAGAAAGCACGGAGAAAGCACGGAGAAGACCTAGCCAAACAATAGTGTAACAGCGTATTATAGGAGTAGCAACTCTCTTATTGCGTTAACTTACTTGTGTTGAGGTAGTTGATCTTAAAAAAGACATATGGGCTCGAAAATTCCTCTTCTTGCAAGGTCGTTAGATAAATCCTATTCATGGTCATTTAATGATGCGGTAATCTTAAATCTTTGAATGACCTAGCTTTTGAATACCTAACACCCAACATTTTTATCTTATCAACACGAAATTTCAACAAGTTCTTAGTTTAAACTAAAAAAATGCTTTCCAAAGTTTGTATTTATACGATAAACCGCTATCTTTGCACCGTCAAAAATAAATGACACTCGGTTCGGTAGCTCAGCTGGATAGAGCAACGGCCTTCTAAGCCGTAGGTCTTGGGTTCGAATCCCAACCGGATCACAAAAGGCGATTACGAAAGTAGTCGCTTTTTTGCTAGTAACCATTATTCCTTTTTCAACATTTCTAATCAGTGGCGGATCATTACACGTGAAGGAGATATATAAAAAACGAAACCTCAACCCGGGTAACACGTGGATTATATTACCAGACTTCCTAATTCCCCTCACGCTCATATCTTTATTCTATTCTAAATAACTCTATAATAAAACAACACTTAACAAAGACAAAATTTCATTCGCTTTCGTAAAACTTTATTCTTAAACTTTCGTAAAACAAGCTATGAATTTTCTTTTTGTGAAACAAGATTAAAATTATATATTTGAAAAACGATAATAAGTCAAACATTAAAATTTAAAACACTATGGCAAAAATAACATTAGCAGGCAATAGTATAAATACAAAAGGTAATCTACCTTCAGTTGGTTCTGTAGCACCCGATTTCTCATTAGTAAAAACGGATTTATCTGAATTAACCTTGGCAAGCGAAAAAGGTAAACGCGTTGTTCTAAATATTTTCCCCAGTCTTGACACCAGCGTATGCGCAACATCCGTACGTACGTTCAATAAACTTGCTGCTGAAATGGACAATACGATTGTATTGGCAATCTCTAAAGATCTTCCTTTTGCACACGCTCGTTTCTGTACCACAGAAGGAATTGACAAAGTAATTCCTCTTTCTGCATTCAGAGATCATGCTTTCGGTGACAAATATGGAGTGGAAATGGTAGATGGACCTTTAGCCGGATTATTGGCTCGCTCCGTTGTCGTTATTGATGAAAACGGAAAGATCATTTACGAAGAACTCGTTCCGGAAATCACTCACGAACCTAACTATGATGCTGCTTTAGTCAGCTTAAAGAAATAGTTTATGAACTTTACAAACAAAAAGGGGCTTTCGCCCCTTTTCTTTTTATTTAGCACGCTCCAACTGAACAGTGAAGTGACGCATTAACGGTGCTTCCCAAGTAATTTGGAAACCACGAGTAATCTGCTCACGACGATCAAATACATTCTTCAAAGCAACGGCAATCACGTCCATGTGGTTGTTCGTGTACACTCTTCTCGGGATAGCTAAACGAAGAAGATCTAAACCACCGAAACGATTCTCACGAGTTACCGGATCACGGTCAGCCAAAATATAACCGATCTCGCAACCGCGAATACCTGCCTCCAAGTACAATTCAACAGTCAACGTTTGGGCCGGGAACTCTTCTTTCGGGACATGAGTCAACACTTTAGGTGCATCAACAAACAATGCATGACCACCTGCAGGACGTTGGTAAGGAATTCCGAACTCATCCAAACGCTTTGCCAAATACTCTACTTGTTTGATGCGAGTTTCCAAGTTATCAAATTCGGTATTTTCATCCAAACCGATAGCTAAAGCGTTCATATCACGACCATTCATACCTCCGTATGTCAGGTAACCTTCATATTGTACGCAGAAACCTTTAGCTCCCTCAAACCAGTCTTGGTGACGAGTTGCGATGAATCCACCCATGTTCACGATTGCATCTTTCTTCGCACTCATAGTCATACCGTCTGCGTTATCGAACATTTCTTTCACGATCTCTTTAATCGTCTTGTTCTGATAACCTTCCTCACGAGTTTTAATGAAGTAAGCATTCTCAGCGAAACGAGCAGAATCGAACAATACACGTTTGCCATATTTATCAGCGATAGCACGAACTTCCTTGATATTCTTCATAGAAACAGGTTGTCCACCAGCCGTGTTATTGGTTACAGTTACAATGATAAACGGAATCTTGTCAGCATGTTCTGCCAGTACTTTTTCCAATTTCTTCGGGTCAAGATTTCCTTTAAAAGGAACTTCCAACTGGGTATCTTTTGCCTCGTCGATCGTCACATCCCAAGCGATAGCCTTACGACCTTCGATGTGACCTTTCGTCGTGTCAAAATGAGAGTTACCCGGTACAATATCACCCTCTTTTACAAGATAAGAGAAAAGTACGTTCTCGGCTGCACGTCCCTGATGAGTCGGGATCACGTAATCGAATCCGGTCAAACGGGTAATCATGTTTTTCAGATTAAAGAAAGAAGATGCTCCGGCATAACTTTCATCACCCAACATCATTCCGGCCCATTGGCGGTCTGTCATAGAACCGGTTCCCGAGTCGGTCAACAAGTCAATATACACGTGTTCTGCACGTAATTGGAACACGTTATAGTGTGCCTCTTTAATCCATTGTTCTCTCTCTTCACGAGTACTTTTACGAATGGGTTCTACCATTTTAATCTTCCACGATTCTGCAAAAGGTAATTCCATAATCTTTAAACTTTAAATAGTTAATGATATAAATTAATTGTAATATAATTCTCAAGAAATGACCGGAAGGCCATTAATAACATAAGCATGTAAATGGGGGTACGAAAGACCTCCACCTTTAACAAACAAAGGTGTCGCGCTTCTTAATATTCAAGAAAAGTTTACTGACTAATATGACGCTTTTATCTTTCATCGTAGCAAATTTGGGAAAAATAAAAAAAAAGACCAAGGAATTCTTGATCTTTTTTTATTACTTCTTCTTTTTCTTTGCCATTCGTTTCTTCATCACGTTTCTCCGGTTATCCTCGGCAGTATATGTATTTTTCGCCTTCTTAGCGTGGAAAGCCCCGCCTCCTTGCGGTTTCCCTCGTTGGTAAACAATATTATTGGTCTGCACCTGTTCCTCTTCCAGCAGTAACTGAGAAATTTCCAACTTTTCAGGCAAATCAAGTATTTCAACTTCTTGATTAATCAGACGTTCTATATCCATGAAACGATCCTCCTCGATTTCCGACACGAAACTGATCGCGGCTCCTTCTTTTCCCGCACGAGCCGTACGCCCGATTCGATGCACGTACTCTTCCGCCAAAGAAGGTATATCAAAATTGATCACGTGACTCACATCCTGCACGTCAATACCGCGGGCAGCCACGTCAGAGGCCACCATGATACGGGTCTCCCCCTCCTTAAATGACCTCAACGCTTTCAAACGGGTATTTTGTGCCTTATTCGAGTGAATAACACTTAACTCACCTTTCCAGTGATCGGCCAAACGCTCCACGATACGATCCGCATTTTTCTTCGTCTCGGTAAAGATCATCACTTTCTTGAAATTCTCCTTGTCGGCAAGCAACAACTTCAACAAATTGATCTTCGTCGAAATATTCGGCACATCATAACGATATTGTTTCACGTTCTCCACGGGAGTCGCCTGACGAGCCACTTCCACCCGCACCGGGTCATTCAAAAAATCACGTGACAGACTCTCCACAGCCTCCGAGAAAGTAGCGGAAAACAACATCGTCTGATGTTTCTCCGGTAACACCTCGAAAATCCCTTTCAATTGCGGAAGGAAACCCAAATCCATCAACCGATCGGCCTCGTCGACCACGACCGTCTTGATCATTTTCGTACGGATGATACCGTTATAATATATATCCATGAAACGCCCCGGCGTAGCCACGAGCAAGTCCACTCCTTCGAACACCCGATCCTGTTGTGTCCGGATATTCGTTCCCCCGTACACACCCACGCAACGAATGTCCATGAACTCCGTCAACAATTCAACGCTCTCACACACCTGCACCACCAATTCCCGCGTGGGAACAATCACCAATGCCCGCGGAACCAATCCCTGCGCGTAATGCAGTTTCATCAACATCGGGATCAGGTAAGCCAGCGTCTTTCCCGTACCGGTCTGGGCGATACCGATCAAATCCTTCCCGGAACGACTGATTGAAAATACTTCTTCCTGAATAGGAGTCGGGTTCTCGAAACCAGCCTCTTCCAACGCCATCAAAATTTGCTTACTTACATTTAAATCCTGAAATCCCATACATGTTACGTTTTTAAACTATACGGTTACAAAGGTACAAAAAGTAGTGTCTCGCACGAAATAAATTTATTTATAAAATAAATTGCATCTAAATACCCAAAATAAACCACTAACACACAACATAATACACAGAAATACTTTTGTAACAAAAACGAGAATGATAAACTTTTCATTTGCTTTTATCAAAATATATTTCTAAATTTATTGCACATAAAACCTCTAAAATTACTACGTTATGACTTATACTATTACTTTTAACGAGCTGAGAAAAATCAAAGACATGCTACCTCACGGAAGTATGCAGAGAATTGCAGAAGACTTGGGTATCAGTACAGACACCGTACGTAACTACTTCGGAGCCGATAATTATGACAACGGGGGATCGAGTGCCGGGATACATGTTGAACAAGGCCCTGACGGCGGACTTGTCGTTCTGGATGACACGGCCATTCTGGACAAGGCAAAGGAACTTTTGAACGTGTAGCAAAAAGATTTTAACACCGGGAAACTGCAAAATAGCATTCCCGGTATTTTTTTACCGCTTTTTTATCTACTTTTGCCCCGTCAAGTCACAGACAAACTTGTAACTTGTAAACTTGTAACCAGTAACGTCGCATCGCGACACGAATAAGTATGAGCAAAATAGTTCTAAAAGCCGGTAAAGAAAGGTCTTTATACAGACTGCACCCGTGGGTCTTCTCGGGGGCAATAGCCAAAATCAAGGGAGACGTGCAGGAAGGCGACGTCGTTCAAGTGTATAACAGTGACGACGAATATCTCGCCACGGGCCACTACCAGATCGGGAGTATCGCCGTGCGTGTACTCACGTTCAAGGAAGAAGAAATTGACTATAACTTCTGGGTGGAGCGCATCCGACAGGCCTATCTGACACGTGTAGCCATCGGTTTGGCGACCAACCCGAACAACAACGTGTACCGCCTCGTTCACGGGGAAGGTGACGATCTTTCCGGACTTGTTATTGACTATTACGCGGGGGTTGCCGTCGTGCAATTCCATTCCGTGGGAATGTATAAAGCTCGGGAAGAGATCACGAAAGCCCTGTTGGAAGTCATGGGGGATAAACTCATTGCCATATACGACAAGTCGGAAGGAACCCTTCCTTTTAAGGCTGGACTTAACCCCAAGAATGACTACCTGTACGGTCACACAGACAACTTCACGGCCATCGAAAACGGGTTAAAATTCAACGTGGACTGGCTGGAAGGTCAAAAGACCGGATTCTTTGTCGATCAACGGGAAAATCGACGTTTGCTCGAACAATACGCCCACGACAAGAATGTTCTCAATATGTTCTGTTACACGGGTGGTTTTTCATTCTACGCCATGCGAGGTGGGGCAAAACTCGTACATTCGGTGGATGCCTCGGCCAGAGCCATCGAGCTAACCAACCAAAATGTGGAACTCAACTTCCCCGGCGACACACGTCACGAGGCATTCGTGGAAGACGCTTTCAAATTCCTTGATAAATCACACAACAAATATGACTTGATCATCCTTGATCCTCCCGCGTTTGCCAAACACCAAAACGTGCTGGACAATGCCATTCAAGGATACAAAAAGCTGAACCGTAAGGGAATCGAGGTTGTAAAACCCGGTGGGTTAATCTTCACCTTCTCCTGTTCACAGGTTATGACGAAGGACCTCTTCCGCCAAACGGTCTTCACTGCGGCAGCCAACACGGGTAGGAAAGTCAAAATCCTGCACCAACTCACGCAGCCAGCCGATCACCCAATCAGCATCTATCACCCAGAAGGAGAATATTTAAAAGGATTAGTATTGTACGTGGAATAAATAACGGAGTGCTAACTGGCACTCCGTTATTTCTACTTCCCTAACACACTTTCCAACGTTTTGATCACCTGGTCTATATTATTTGCTCCACTAACACTCAACACGATATTTCCCTCCGGATCTACCACCACCATCTGCGGTAATCCTGTCACGGACTCAAATTGAGACGGATCTTCCAAACTAGCCTCTTTTGCCAAGATATTATTCCACGCCATTCCTTCCTCTTCCAACGCTTTCAACCATTTTGCCCGATCCGCATCTTTGGAAACCCCCAAAATATCAAACTTCCCGGTAGCATGATACTTTTCGTACAACTTCTTTATTGTCGGCAACAATCCCCTACAAGGCCCACACCACGAAGCCCAAAAATCAAGTAACACGTACTTTCCCCGGTAATCTGCCAAACTCACCTTCCTACCTTCCGATGTTTTCGAAGAAAAATTCCCCATCACCTTTCCCGCTCTCGTCATGTACATTCTTTCCATACGCTCTGAAAACTTATTCAATGCGGTATCCCGCTTCATTTGCTCGTCCAGTTCCATATGCAACCCAATGCAATAATCGAAGTCAGAGACACTTCCCGCATAATCAATCAACTTCTCCCGGGTCATGCCCTCTCCCAACCGATTACATACCGTGTTATAAAACTCCTGGTTCATAATCCGGTACACCTCGTTCATCAATCGTCCTCCTTTCTCTTCACCCGAATCTAACGAGTTAATCTGTTCCCGCCACACGTACGGGTAATAATAAAAATAATACACGTAATCCGGAGTATACATTTTCGTGTACAAATCCAACTCTTCCATCAACCTGCCTGAAAATTTCCCTTCCTTTTCCAAGTTCTGCACGATCATTCTCTTCAGCATCAACGGCATATTTGCTTTCACCAACACTTCCTCCAAACGCCCTTTTTCCATCATACGGTTCACCACGTCCATGTATGCTGAATCCCGGTTCATCTTTAATCGCTCCAATTGTTGATTCACCTCCCTCATCAAAGTAGCATCCTTATCCAACCACGCCTTCATGTAATCACTTGTCATCTCCAATTTACCCCTCGTGTATTCCCGGCTGACATTCTCCAGTTCATAAAAATACGTACCAGCAATATCACCTTCTACCTTAATATTCAAAGGATCCGTATTCAACACGGTCACCGTAACATGATCTTTATCCCCGACAAAAAACCACGACGAATACCCCAACTCGGTTGCCAAGCGAAACACTTTCGGAGCATGATGTACCTCGTACACGGCTTTCCCCGCTTTAAAATGTAAAGGAATCACCTTATCCCAGACAAACTGATGCAGTTCCGACAACCATACCGGTTCTTCTCCCTCATGGAGAATTTCAATTTTTTGTCCTCTCGCCGCCATCGTACAGATCAGTACCCCCCACAGCAGACTATATTTCAATATATTCATAGCACTCATCGTTAATCAATTACTTATTTATACTTTCGATCGCCACCTTGTAAATATCCTCTCCCCGCAACTCTTTCGCCACGATCCGACCTTGCGGATCGAGTAACAGGATGAAAGGAATCGCATCCCGACTAAATATCTCGTGTAGCACCCCTTTCGTATCCCGTAAATTCACGAAATGTTCCATCTGTTTCTCCTTCACGGCATTTCGCCAGTCGGACTCCTTCCTGTCCGTGGAAACCGAGACAACCTCCAATCCCTTATCATGCAACAAATCATAAGCTTTATGCACGTTTGACATCTCCCCGATACAAGGGCCACACCATGATGCCCAAAAATCCAACAACACATATTTTCCCCGGAAAGAACTAATCGCTACTTCTTCCCCGTTCAAAGAAGGTAGTGAGAAATCAGGAATCACCTGCCCCTCGGCCGTTTTTATCACCGACTCCCGGTAGGCCACCAAATCCTTGTACAAGGGATGTCCCACCAGTTCCGGAGCATCAAACAAATGTAAAGCCTCTCCCAGCTGATCCATCGAAAAACGTTTTCTCGCACTATCCAAAATCATCAACATCGCTTTCGAATTCGGGAACTTTACCAGCATATCCATAATCACGTCATTTTTAAACGTATCATTATTCACGTATCGCAAAGGAATCAATGTCAACCGCTCCATCCCCTGATAATAATCCAGAATAGCCGATTCACGTCCCCCCTCCACGATCATATACTTCTTTGTAAGTTTATACCCGGAAGGATTAAAGAAATTAGGCTCCTCGTGTAATAAAACATTATAGGCAAACACTTCCGTGGAATCCAACATGAAAAACTTCGACACCGCCTTCTCCTTAACACCCACACCCACGTACTCCGGTCCCGTGTATTCCCCGGTAAAACAAACCTGCTGACGGTCATCCAATATAGCGGAATCCCCTTTTTCAAATTCCAATGCCTGCTCATTAAAGCGATACAGGTAAACCGTGTCTCCCGGTAAACTTCCGTTTCCATAGATAGAAACAGTTAAACGATAGGTAGGATCGGAACATCCCGTAAACAGACATCCCAAACACCCTAATAAAAATATAATAAGTTTCATGAAAAATCAATTAAAAATATATTTACACTTTATCTCACCGGAACCTCTTTCAGAATCCGGTATATCAACCCGTAAGAAACGCCGGGTAAACCGTTCCACACCAGTTCTCCGGCAGGATTTATAATCGCAAAATGCGGTATTCCGCTGATACACAACATCTCGTTCAACTCGCTTTTCTTACCTGTCAGTCGCAACTGTACCCCCTTCATCTCTTTCTCCCGCACCATTTTTACCCATTTTTCCCGATCGGCCAACTTATCCACGGACAAGGACACGAATTCTATATTTCGCCCTTGCAAGCGTTTTTCCATCTCTGCCAAAAAAGGTATTTCATTACAACACGGCCCGCACCAGGTGGCCCACACATCCAGTAAAATCCACGCCCCCTTGAAAGAAGACAAATCCACCCGCTCCCCGTTCACGGTCTCTCCCGACAACGAGGGATACAAATTCTCCGGCACCAATTTCCGATCCTTCCGGTCAGCATCCTGCTTAATCAATTTTTCCCGTAACACACCGGCATAACGAGGAGCCAATCGTTCCACGCATTTATCAAAATCACCCCGACCATCCGGCCGCACCCAATAAAGGATATTATCCAAATTCGTGTAAGCTATTTTATCCCTCACCGCTCCTTTCGGAAAATACTTTGCCAACTTCACCTCGTTCTCGTATATCCGGTCCCCCTTTCCCTGTAATTTACCGGGATCCTCGATCCGTAAATAATCCACGTACACTTCAACCATCCGCCAGTAGGAAGGAGAATAAACCACCCGGTCATCTTTCGCATCCGGGATCACTTCGGCAAACTGGGCCAGAACCTCTCCGGGAAACTCTTGGAAAGTTGTCTTTGAAGACTTAATACCATTTTCTTCCAACAAACGGTAGTATTTGAACTCCGTCCGCATCACCTTCTCGAAATTCTTCCGATCGGCCGGATATTCTTTCAAATAAGTAGCCAACCAAACATTCATAGAATCACAAACTCTTTCCAAATTCAGCCCCTCGTACTCCTTGGGTAACATTTGCGGGATTAACCGGGCATACTTCAATCGCTGTTTCAACAAATCCGCTTTCCGTAACCAGTTATTCCGGGCCGCACACACACTTCCGTCATCCTTCAATTCCAGCTCGTTGTTTTCATGTAAAACGACTTCCAATGAATCCCCGGCCTCAAGAAATAAGAAACACTCCTCGTTAGACCATAACCTTTTTCCATACATATTCTCACCCTCCAAGGTAATCCAACGGGTTTCACCTTTTTTCAAATCATAACGCTCGTCCCCGAACAAAACAAAAGCCTCCCGCTCCGCCACCAGTTTTATTTTCACCGGTTGCCCGAAACACAGCAAGGCCATGTTCAAACATACAATACAAAACAATACTTTCTTCATAAAAAAATCAATTTGGTTTTAAGGTTGATTTATTCAATCATATCGTAAAAACAATTTACCCAGTGAAAGTGTCTAAAACAATCAAAAAATAATAAATCAACCCCTAACCACATTTTTTCAATAACAATTCATACAAGATCGACTAAAAATCTATAAGTTTGCAGTGGTATGAAATCATCTGAAACAGACATAACATTCTTAAACAAACTGAACGCCCGTGATCACGAGGCATTCAAACAACTATTCCGGGAATATTTTCAGGATATTGCCTACTATTCCAGCAAAATTCTGAAAGACACGGATGTTGCCGAAGATGTCGCCCAAGACGTGTTCATCCGGTTATGGGAAAAAGAGAACTATTTCGAGAATTATCTTGCACTAAAATCCTACCTTTACCTCTCTGCCCGTAACGGTTGCCTGAACTACATCAAGCATCATAACATCGTACTCGAACACGCTCAAAATCTCGTCCAAGAAGAAACCGACGAGCAGACATGGGACACGATTGTCGAGAGTGAAATTATCAGTTTATTATCAGACTACATCCGCCACCTTCCGGGCGAGTGTGCCAAAATCATGGAACTCGTGATGCAAGGTTACAACAGCACCGAGATTTCCACCCTGACCGGAGCCTCTTCCAGTACGGTCAGATCACAAAAACAACGGGGTATATCGCTATTGAAAAAAATGGTTTCCCCGGAACTATATACGCTACTCGTACTTTTCCTACAACAAAATAATTAACCCCAATTCAACACGTATCCCTTGTACAAGGGAACATTTGGAGATAAACTAACCTATTTAATTTCAATTACAAACCCGTAGAAATAGGATTACCCAAACTACCGTACCATAGTTGTATGTTACATTTGCTTAAACTCTCTTAAAATGGCGGCGATATGCGGGCGACAAGGCGGCAATAAGGCGGCGACAGCGCCTAACAACCGCCCAACAGTCACTCAACAAGCACCCCACACGCCAGTGTATCCCAAACTTTACCTCTATTTATCCCAAACCTCCGGCACACGTCCGGATGAAACAAAAACACGAAAAAATAAAAAAATATCATTTTTCTTTAGACACTTTCCCGACATGAGTTGTTTTAATAACAAAATCAATAGAGATGAAAAAAGTCGAAGATAAAATAAAAAAAGCCCGAAGGATCGCCCGTCAAATAGAACAGGCGCTATCGGATGGGAACTGGGAACAAGTGGCTCCCGATTCTCCCCGGCTCCGAGAGGAAGTGGGAATACCCGCACGGCTACATGAAAATATAAAACGACACGATAGTTTCGACACGGAAAAAGCATTGAACAAATTCATCACCGCCACCCGTCCCACACGACGGTTACCGGTGTTCTACAAATACGCGGCAGCTGTGGCTTGCCTCATGATACTGGGTGTAGGTTACTATTTTTACCAAAATGCCGGAACAAGAGACACTCCATCCCGATTGCTGGCACAAAGCGCCTATCTCGTACTCGATGACGGCAAACAGGTTGAATTAAATCAGCAAATACAAATGGACTATAACGGTCTGAGAATCATCAACACAGATGAAGGAAAAGTTTCATTTCAACATGAGAAAGAATTCCTTTCCTCAACTCCCAACAAACTGGTCGTTCCGGAAGGCACAGAGTACTCGCTCCAGCTAAGTGACGGAACAAATGTCCATCTGAACGCAGGTAGCACGCTGGTCTTCCCGTCCGTATTCGAGAAAAACGCCCGAGTCGTTGAACTCTCCGGGGAAGGTTATTTTGATGTGACACATTCCGACATCCCCTTTATTGTAAAAAGTAAATCAATGGATGTCAGAGTACTTGGAACCACATTTAACATGACAGCTTATCCCGAAGATCCCGTGGTGTCTACCACCTTGTTGACCGGGAAAGTTGCCGTCACCTGTCATTCACAAACAGACACAACCACACACACAACCGTGCTGACACCCGGACTACAAGCCCGTTTCCAACCACGGGAAGGTGTGTTACAAATAGATTCCGTTGACGTGGAAGAGCAAACAGCTTGGCGAAGAGGTGAATTTACATTCGAGGATGTCAATCTAGGCAGCATCATGACCATTATCGGGAGAAGTTTCGCCCTAAACGTTACCTTCGATGACCCGGAATTACAAGATATAAAATGCTTTATCTCTATTCAACGCGACAAAGGATATGAAGACATTTTGAAAATTATTCACATGGCCACGGGTGTTAAGTTCAAAAAGGACGGAAACGAAATCCGGGTATATAAATAAATTGAGGAATGTTGACACCATCCCTCAATTATAACAGATTAAAATATTAACCAATAAATTAACCTTAAAACCATTACAAAGCTATGAAATAATTTAGTGTTTTCCTAATAAACGATGGTGATGGGTGCTAGAAAATTCATTCTCTTGACAATTTTTGTGGTCCTGTTAGGGACTTCAAGGGAAGCATGGGCTCAAAAAATCAGCATTCACATGAATAACGCCACGCTGGAAGAGGTGTTGAAAAAGATCAAGAAAAAGACCAAATATGACATGATGTACCAGATGAAAGATGTAAAAGAAATCGACAGCCGCCAATCCGTTCATTTTGACGAAACGGAATTGCAGGAAGTCCTGGCCTTCTGCCTGCAAGGACTCCCGTTAGATTTCCACATCTATAATCAAACCATCATTATCACGAAAAAAAACACGGTTCCCCTTCCCGCGATGCGCACCATAAAAGGAGTCATCCGAGACGAAGACGGAATCATACTCCCCTCGGCCACCATTCTAGTAAAAGGAAGTAGCCGAGGTACCATTTCAGACAAAAACGGACAATTCTCAATCCGGATTCCGGAAGGAGAAAACACGATACTCATCACGAGTTACGTGGGAAAAAAGACCTGCTACACCCCGATCACGCAAGATAATTCATACACAATTACCCTACTGACGGATGTTTCAGAGGTAGAAGATGTCATCGTGAACGGTTACCAAGTCATCGCCAAAAACGAAATGACCGGGGCGACTTCCACGGTTAACGCCAAAGACATTCGCACTCCGGGAGCAACCTCCTTGGAGGCCGCCTTCCAAGGAGCATTGAACGGATTGGAAATCATGATCCCGTCCGGAAACATCGGGTCCACGGGACGCATGAAAGTGAGGGGAACTTCAACGATTATCGGTAACCCGGAACCACTGATCGTAGTGGACGGAATCATCCGGGAAAACATCTGGCCTTTTGACCGGAATACACTTTACGACCTGTTAAATGAGAACGATCTCAGCAACTCGGCACGTTCCAGCATCATGGGCAACAACTTGTCGGGAATAAACGTGGATGACATTGCCAGCATCACACTGTTAAAGGATGTTTCTGCCACGGCCATCTACGGGATCCGGGCCTCCAACGGGGTGATTGTCATCACCACGAAACAAGGCCATTCCACTCGACCGGGCGTGAGATTCCGAAGTGACATCACGTTTAGCCCGGTACCCACATATCACAATGCCAAGGTAATGAACTCGGCACAACGGGTCGAATTGTCAAAAGAAATGATCGAGGCAGGCATCCCCATACCCAGTTTTCCGGAAGAAATCGGGTACGAGGCCGCCTACTTGAAAATGATCAATAAAGAGATTTCTTACACTGAATTTAACGAGGAAGTTACCCGACTGGAGCAAACAAACACCGACTGGTTTAAAGCACTAGGCAGAACTGCCATCAGCCAGAATTACCACGTCAGTTTCAACTCGGGGAAGGACGGGATGGCTTACTACTCATCTTTCGGGTACCGGAAGGAAAACAGCGCATACGTCGGGAATGACCGGGAAACCTTTACCGGGATGTTGAATTTTAATTACAACTCGTCCCCGAAATTCAAAATCGCAGTAAACCTCTCCGGGTATCACATCACAACTTCCGGCTATTACACGGGAATTAACCCGGAACAATATGCCCTGACAACCAGTCGCACGATTACCAGCGATCAGTTTTACACGAAAGGTAAGGCTACTTTACTATCATATCGAAAAAACGGAACATATCAATCCGTCAGAAATCGTGTTCACTTCAATATGCTACATGAATTACGACACACGGGAAACGATAATAAAACTTCAGAAGTTAATCTAAATGCACAATTCACATGGAATCTCCTGCCCTATCTGAATATATCGGTTACACCCGCGTACTCGCAAGGGACGAACGACAGCCAGTTGTGGGCAGACGCACAATCTTGGAATGTCGCCCAACTCCGGGGATGCGACTATAACGCCACCCTTTCCGAAGAGATACAGAATCTCATGGAATACATCAGCCCACTCCCAACAGGCGGTATATTGGATTATACACGAAACACCCGCCGTTCTCTTACCGTGAAGGGGCAAATCAATTTCCGGAAAACATGGGGAGAAGAAACATTCCATTCGGTAACCGCCACACTCGGTGTCGAAACCCGGAAAAATAAATACGACGGGAAACAAGGGATTGAATGGGGTTACGCACGAGGGAAAAGGAACACATTATTACACGATTACCGTTCCCCGTCAGATAAGTTTCAACAAGTACAGGAGCAATTCCCCGGAATTGGACTTGTCGAATCATCCGATATATCCCAAACCGAGCATGATATGACGCTCGTTGACCGGGTGGAAAACACGTTCTCCGAGTATGGCACGATTGGTTACACGTACGACAGTCGTTACACGATCTGTATCAATGTCAGAAACGACGCATCCAACCGTTTCGGAGAACACACGAACAATCGTTTCTATCCCGTCTGGTCCACCGGTGTTCGCTGGGATATGCACCAAGAAAAGTGGTACCCGGCCAAACCGTGGTTGAACGCAAGCACGTTACGGGTTTCTTACGGAAAACAGGGAAACGTGGTAGCCAACGTGTCACCGAAAACACTTGTCAGTCACGTGCCAAGTGACCCGATCACAAACGAGAGTTACCTGCAATTGGAACAACTTCCCAATCCAAATTTGAAATGGGAAAAGACATTATCTTGGAATGTCGGGATTGATTTATCGCTATTTCAGAATAACATGGAGATTTCATTCGATTATTACAAGAAAGAGACCTCTGACATCGTGGTGGAAAAAGAGATCCCGATTGAGAACGGGTTCCGCAAAATGTACATTAACAGCGGTGCCATCGATAGCGAGGGATATGAATTACAGGTCAAGTTATCACCACTCTCCACACGTGATTGGAGTTGGACAGTCAATTTCACGGCTGCCTATATGAAAGACATTTTAAAAAGGAGCTACACGGATGAGCCTGCCTTAGAGCGTTTCACGAACGGGAACGCCGCACTGGACGGGTTTCCGGTATCAGGTTTCTGGTCGATTCCCTTCATCGGGCTATCGCCTAAAAACGGGGCCCCGCTATTTGCCGTCATGGATCAAGTCGGGGGCGAAATGCAGAAGGTGTCCGGTTCTTTGCTCGATTACCTCGTGTACAGCGGGGATAGTGAACCCCGTGTTTCAGGTGGTATCAGTACAACCGTACGTTATAAACGTTTCACGCTGAACGCCATGTTCAATTATCAACTGGGACACTACAAGCGTCTTAACCCGTTTATCACAAGTTCCAATAATGGAATGTTGTCCATTCCGGGAGCCGACATGAACGCCTCCACGGAACTACTGACCCGCTGGCAACAGCCGGGAGACGAAACACACACTCGTATTCCCGCACTATCCACACGGGATGAAGATGTATCCCAGTATTTACCGGACAATTCGTTGAGTCTTGGAAATTATGACGCCGTGTATCGTTATTCACTATATAACCGGAGTACGGAGCGGGTGGTGTCCGCCAGTCATTTACGCTGCAACCGGATCTCGTTAAATTATCAAACGAGAATTCCTCGTATCACAGAAATAAACTTGGGTATAACGGTAACTAACCCGTTTATCATCAAGAATCGTCGTTTGGGAGATCAAGATCCCGAAGTGATGAGCATGAATGCAGATTCGTACACCCCGACGATGAAACGACAACAGAATTATTCAATCAGTGCAGAATTTATTTTTTAAACAATAATATAAACCAAAATCAATTTAATGACAGAAAAATTATCAGACCAATCATTAAACCTTAAAACCAATTTTATGAGAACAAGAAACTATCTGTTAATCATTTGCCTCTTCTTGACATTCTGCCAAGGATGCGTCAAAGAACTCCACGAGCTACCCCCTCGCCCGAGTCTCGTTGTGAAATTAAACGGGGTGGAAAAAGATTCAATTGTTATCGCCCCCGGAGAAGAGATCAAAATTGACATCGACTTTATCGCGAATCAAGGATTCATCCAAGAAGTGTACGTCAAGGATAATGCCGGAACATATTTAAAAGGTTTCCCGCTGACGATGGATTCGACCGAGTTACACAACAAGAGCCAGTATTCTTATTCGTTTCGGGCAAATGATTACCTGCCGGAAGAGGGATCACATTACCAAACGTACAATTTTCAAGTGGTGTGTAAAGACAATAACCAACCGAAACAGTTGATTAATAAAACCATTACCATCTTGGTTGCCGATGAATTAAAATCCTATACAGTCACCTTAGGGGCGCAAGGCAACACGGAACATGGCCATTTTCTTAAATTTTGTACCGGAGAGGTTTTCACCCTAGAACAAGTTCAACAAATGAGCATGGAAGAACTTATGGAGATCGAATTGTGCTATTTCTATGGAGAAGAAGATGAAGTGGAAACATATTACCGTGAGCAACGCTTATATCCCTTACTCGGAACGCATAATACGTCTGCCAGTTGGGGTTTTATCATGAATCAATATGATATCATGGCTCCTTACAGAATCCCAACTTTAAATGCAGCCATTACAGAAGGAAGTTACGCACAAAATAAACTTGGATTTATTCAAGCTAGTATCTCGGCATCTCAAACTTACATCGATGTATATAAATACACGACGGACATTACGCATGGAGTCAGCATAGTAGAAAGTACACACCCGACATGGGAAGGTATTTATGTCATTAACTTACAAAGATTTAGTCAATGGCCTGACAGAGACCTCTATGATACGAACAAAGCTGTTTTCCGTGTCAAAGAATTAGTACCCGGTAAGGACGGATACATTACTTTGGAAGTTAAGGCTTCACCCAAATACCTTTATTAATTTAAACGAAAGTTCAAATGAAACTCACATATATAAAACCATCCGTAACCCGGATATTATTTATCCTGTTGTTCGCCTTGTCGAACAACGTGTTCGCACAAAATAAAGAAATAAAAGTAACGGGAACAATATATGACGAAACCGGTAGCACGCTCCCTTCTGTTACCGTTACCGTGAAAGGACAAAAAGGCGTGGGGGTTCTTTCCGACAATGACGGAAAATTTACGATCACTGTACCGGAAGGTAGCACGCTTATCTTTTCATTCGTGGGAATGAAATCACAAGAGGTAATTGTTAATGCCAAACAGGTTCCTTACAAAATCACCTTGAAAGAAGATACCAAGGCTTTGGAAGAAGTTGTCGTTACCGGGTATCAAACGTTGAAAAAACATGAAGTTGTCGGCTCGACATTCACGGTGAAAGGCGATGATATACGTGTTGCCGGAGTGACCAGTATTGATGCCGCACTACAAGGAGTTGTCCCCGGAGTGAGCATCACGATTCCCTCGGGAATGATCGGAACATCCCCTCAAGTGAGAGTTCGCGGAACTTCCACTGTCATCGGAAATGCCTCCCCGGTATGGGTTATTGACGGTATCATTCAAGAAGATCCTCTCCCCTTTGCCGGGGCGCAGTTAAATGACATTCTTAGTTCCGGAGACCTCAGTAGCTCTATGGCAAGTATTTCCGGGAGCAGTATTTCCGGCCTCAACCCGGACGACATTGAAAGCATCACGTTCCTGAAGGACGCGTCGGCCACGGCTATTTACGGGGTAAAAGCAGCCAACGGGGTGATCGTGATCACGACCAAAAGAGGCTCCAACACGAACGGAAGAATTAACGTTAACTTCAGAACGGATATTTCCCTAACGCCCAGAAGAACGTATGGACAGACAGACCGGATGAATTCTGCTGACCGTATTGCTTTATCTAAAGAAATTGTGGAATCCGGAGTTCCTTTTAGCCAATTCCCTCAAAATGTAGGCTACGAAGGAGCTTATCTTCAATTGATAAACAAAGAGATTTCCATGGAAGAATTCAACGAGAAAGTAACCCGTATGGAAAAACAAAACACAGACTGGTTTAAACTTCTCGCTCGTAATGCCGTCAGTCAGAATTATTCATTAAGTCTAAGCGGTGGAAATGATAAACTCAATTTCTATGGTTCCGTGGGTTTCAATAAATCATTGAGCAGCTATAAAGGTAATGACCAAAGTAATAAAACGATAAATTTCAGCGTGGATGCAAAACTACGGGATAATTTACGTACTAAATTCCAATTCTCTGCCAGTCAATCCGAGACGAACGCTTACTACACGGGAGTTAACCCGGAAGATTATGCACTGAATACCAGTAGAATTTTAGGACCGGACGAATGGTACTCCATTAATGAAGCAAAAGCCTATTTTCAATTAGATGATGGCTCCGCGATCCAAAGAGATATTCGCTATAATTTCTTAAATGAACTCGAACATACCGGAAACGAGAATAAGAATACTAAATTCCAAATCACAGGTAATTTGATCTGGAATATTACACCAGAAATCAAATATGAATTAACTACCGCATTTACAAGAAATAGTTCAGAAGCTAATGTTTGGGCAGATGACCATTCTTATGCTGTTTCAAAAATCCGAGGAGCCAATTATGGAGAGCTTGTAACCGGAGAATCCGATTCATGGTTAACCTTGGCATCCGTGTTACCTTATGGCGGGATTTTAAACTACAATTCAACTAACCAACAAAGCTACACGGTTCGTAATCAACTTAACTATGGAAAACTTCTTGATAGAGAAGGTGACCATGCTCTTAATGTAGCATTAGGTCATGAGGTCAGGGGAAATAGCTACATCGGTCAAAGTGGAGTTGAATATGGATATATGCCCAATCGAGGCAAAAGCGTGGATTATAATTATAGTCAACAAGCAAACAAATATTACGTTCTAAGTATTTATAAAGACTGTAATTACAGGGAAACCGCTAACGTTCCGGCATATAATGATCGTCATTCGACTACACTTACAGACCAAATTGAAAATTATATGTCTTTTTACGCCACATTAGGCTATTCTTATGCAAGCAAGTACACGTTATCTTTTAGTTTTAGACAAGACGCATCCAATAAATTCGGACAAAACACCAATAATCGTTTTAACCCCGTGCTATCAGCCGGAGTCAGATGGAATGTAAGCGAAGAAAATTTCATGCGTCAGTTCGGTTGGTTATCCAACTTGACCTTGAAAGCATCCTACGGTTCTCAAGGGAAAGCTCCGGATATTAGTCCTTACTTAATTACAAATTTCAATATTGCACCGGATATATTAACCGGAGATCAATTTCTATCTATTAAAAATCTCCCGAATAAAGATTTAAAATGGGAAAAAACCAAAAGCTTTAACGGAGGGATTGAACTTTCCATACTAAACGACCGGATATACGGAAGTATTGATTTTTATTACAAAAAAACAGTAGATGCAATCACATACGTAAACATTCCGATAGAAAACGGAACTCCCAACATGGCAATCAACAACGGCTCTATCATTAATAAGGGTTACGATGTTTCATTGACTGTTATCCCCATACAAACGAAGGATATGAGATGGAGTATCAATGCAACTTCCGGCTTTAACCGTAACGAGGTAAAAGATAACGAAGACAATGCAACCCTCGAAAAAATTACAAATGGAAGTGTCATTATTGATGGTTTTGCTTTGAATAGTTTCTGGTCATTCCCGTATATTGGCTTGTCTGATCAAGGTGTACCTAAATTCGCCATTATAGACCAAACTCCCGGAACTAAAACAAGGGTTGAATCGGGAACACTACTCGACTACATGATATACAGTGGTGTCAAAGATCCTGTATTTAGCGGAGGGTTATCCACGTCTTTCAGATACAAACAATTCACGTTATCAGCATCTTTCAATTTCCAACTAGGACATCACAAACGCCTGAACCCTTTCATGAGAAGTCAAGCAACAAGTGGAGGTATCGGACAATTACGTATTCCCGACCCAGAGAAAAATGCAAGTAAAGAACTCAATAAACGGTGGAGACAACCGGGTGATGAAAAATACACGAATATACCGGCAATATTATCTTCTGACGAGAATCTGGCAAATTATCTTCCGGACAATTCACTTAGTTTAAGTAATAACGGGGAAATCTACCGTTACCAGATGTATAATTTATCAGATCTACGAGTTGTCAAAGCTAATCACTTGAGGTGTAACAACATTTGTCTAACATATGCCTTACCCCGAGATATTCTGGATCAGATAAGACTTTCCAACTTGACATTTGCATTAACTGTTACAGACCCCTTTGTCATCAAGAGTAAAGGACTTGGCAAACAAGACCCTGAGACCTTGAGTACAGATGCAACAACAATCATTCCGGTCGTTGATCGCCAACGCAAATTCTCGTTAAGTATAAGTCTTGGTTTCTAAATTTTAAAATTCAATTACCATGAAAAATATTATACAGAAAAGCATTATACTCTTAGCTACAATCAGTCTATGCTCTTGTAGTGACTTTCTTAAAGAGTCATCACAAGACGAAGTTATTCCCTCAACAATAGAAGATTTGGATCAATTATTGGCATACGAAGGATATCCCCGACGAGATCTCTCCTTAATGCCATATCTGGATTTACTAGATGATGACGTAACCCAATACATCACATCCAGTAACGCAAATCCTATTGTTACGAAATACAGCCCTTTATATTTATGGGGTGGACGTTCTGCCGAAAGCAATGAAAAGATGTTTGAAGATTTCAACAATCTCCCCAACCCAACTAGCGGCATTACATCCATTGAAGTAGATTCATACGCAACCTTTTACAAAATGATTGCCGGTTGTAATGTCGTTATTGACATGATTAATGAGGTTGATGGAGAGGAGAGCATGAAAAAAAGGGTCGAGGGGGAAGCTCTTGTATTACGTTCATTTTATTATTTTAACCTCATAAATCTTTACGCTTACCCATATAATACTCCTAATGCACCTCAAGGACAATCTGCCGGAATTCCGTTAAAATTAAGTAGTGCTATTAACCAAAATTCAGTTTCACGTAGTACGGTTGCTGAAGTATACAATAGCATTATTAATGATATTGAAAAGGGTATTAACCTATTGACAGAAGTTAGTTCCGTTGGAACCAAATTTCGTGTCGGAACCCGAACAGCACATTTATTAGCAAGCCGTTACTACCTTTTCATGGAAAATTGGGAAAAAGCTGCTGAACATGCTAACGCGATATTTTCCATTCCGGGAGGAAATCTTTACCTTTTTGATATTACAACAGTAACTTATCCGGCAAATACAGATGGTCTAGATTTTCCTCATCCATTTACCCTGGATAATCCGGAAATCTTATTCTTTTATGCAGAAGATTCAGAACATTGTATGGTACAATCAATTTACAGCTCTGATTGTTTTATGGCATCAGACGAATTATTAAATAGCTACGCTAATGACGATCAACGCTTAAAAAGCTATCTTAGTCCTCGTAATGGGCGAGAAAAATCATCTAAATTCGCTACCGATCTCGAATTCGGAGCATGTTTACGTCTAAGTGAAGCTTATTTAAACAGAGCGGAAGCCTACGCACATATGGCTAAAAAAGGACAGAGCGAATATTTGGACAAGGCAATCTCCGACTTGAATACATTAAGAGAAAAACGTATCAAGAACTATTCGTCACAAACCTGGACAAGCAGTACGTTCAATCACAATGCTGACAAACTTATCGAAGAGTGTAAGGCAGAACGTCGACGGGAATTATGCTTTGAAGGAAATCGCTGGTTCGATTTACGACGTTACGGAATGCAATCCTTTTCTCACGATATTGACGAATCTCCAAATACCGGAGATGAATACACGGTAGAAATTGGAACAGCTACCCCCAAATGGGTATTACCCATCATGCAGGTACATAAAGAAAGTAATCCAGCTCTAAATTAAAATAGATAGTTATGAAAAAAATAAATCTATACATATTAGCACTGTGTGCATTGTTTCTCTTTTCTTGTAATGACGAAGACGATGTAGTAATCTCCGAGAAAAAAGAAAATCGATTCGATCTTCCCCAAGGAAATCATGATTTTGATGATCAAATCGTAGAATGGAATAATAAATATGGAACTTACGTATTATATAAGTTTTCCAATCCAGATATAAATTACCAATTCACGTCTAACGCAAAATATGATGTTCGTGAAGAAGCAGATGAAGAAGGAATTCGTGCTGCTGTACAATTCTTAAAAGAGGACTTTTTTGATTTATATACGGATGAAGTTAAGAAACATCTATTCCCATCTAAAATCCTAATGGCAGGTATGCTATACACGCAAGACAACTACGTCCCACTTTGGGATACAATCAGTGATGGCGGGTTTGATTTTCAAAGAGGATACATGGTAAGAGGTGTTGACCACATCACTCTCCCCCACGTGGATAAAGATTTTGCCCAACGAATAAAAAATCCTCAATACAGGAAAAGATTGAAACTTGCAATAAATCGAACATTCATTCAATTTTTGATGAACCCTCTAGATGATGTTATCGCTAAAATAGATCATGAAAATATCATCAATACATTCGGAGCCTATTCTCTTATATCAGAACAATCTGCACAAGAAGGTGTTACAGATCCTTATTCCAGCAAGAATAGATGGTATCAAGAAAAAGACTTGTACCAATTAGGTTTCTTAGAATACGGCACATACTGGTATTTCTGGGAACCATTTTATTGGACGGCACCAGACAAAGACGATGATTTTTATTCTTTCTTAGAATTTATATTTACACAAACAAGAGAGGAATTATATACAAACCCGCTTTACACAAATTATCCACCGATTAAGAAGAAGTGTGATCATTTATTAGAAACATTTGCAAAACATGGTATCACACTATAATTCAAGAGAAAAGAATAGAACGAAAAAGGAGCCTTGCAAAAGGCTCCTTTTTTATCCATCAATACAAGCTCTTCGCAACTTTTATAACGTCTTCTGCCAATTGATTAGCGGCTACCTCGTCTTTTGATTCGGAATAAATCCGGATAATCGGTTCGGTGTTGGATTTCCGCAGGTGTACCCACCCGTCCTTGAAATCAATTTTCACACCATCAATATCGGTAATTTCTTCCGAGGCATATTTCTTTTTCAATCCCTCCAATATCTTATCGACATCCATATCGGGAGAAAGTGTTAACTTATTCTTCGAGATAAAATATTGCGGGTAAGTTGCTTTTAAAGCGGTCATACTCTTTCCTTCTGCCACAAAATGAGAAAGGAATAAACCGACTCCCACCAAAGCATCACGCCCGTAATGGCTTTCCGGATAGATGACTCCACCGTTTCCTTCACCGCCAATCACCGTGTTGGTCTCTTTCATCTTAGTCACCACGTTCACCTCCCCCACGGCTGCGGCATTGTATTGTTGCCCGTGAGCCAACGTTACGTCCCGCAAAGCACGGGAAGAAGAAAGATTAGAAACAGTATTTCCCGGTGTATGTTTCAACACGTAGTCAGCAACCGCTACCAGCGTGTACTCTTCCACGAACATCTCACCGTTCTCGCAAACTAATGCCAGACGGTCAACATCCGGGTCAACCACAATACCCAAGTCTGCCCCACACTCCTTGATCTTCTCTGAAATCTGGGTCAAGTTCTCCGGAATGGGTTCCGGGTTATGAGCAAAGCGTCCCGTGGGCTCGCAATTCAACTCGACCACCTCTCTTACACCTAAAGCTTTCAGCAAAGCGGGAATCACGGTTCCTCCCACGGAATTCACCGCATCCACGACAACTTTCAAATTCGCCTTGGCAATAGCTTCCCGGTTCACGAGTTTTAGATCCAACACGTGCTGAATATGATAATCCGTGTAATCCTTGTGGGTAATCGAACCCAATTCGTCCACTTCCGCATATTCAAATGACTCCTGCTCTGCCATCTGAAGGACTTTTGCACCATCCTCGGCAGAGAGGAATTCCCCCCGGTTATTTAATAATTTTAAAGCATTCCACTGTTTCGGGTTATGGCTGGCCGTTAGAATAATTCCTCCGTCAGCCTGTTCAGCAGTAACGGCAATCTCCGTGGTCGGGGTAGTTGCCAAACCGATATTCACCACGTCATGCCCCAGACCGGACAAAGTAGCCTCCACTAATTTAGCATACATCTCCCCGGAAATACGGGCATCCCGACCTAACACGATTTTAGCTCTTGTTTTCCCGGCCCCGGTCTTCAACCAAGTAGCGTAAGCCGAAACAAATTTAACAATATCCAAGGGAGTTAGGTTATCACCCGGACGTCCACCGACAGTTCCCCGGATACCGGATATAGATTTTATTAATGTCATAACAATTGAGAATTGAAAATTGAAAATTGAAAATGACGATCATTCAATTTTGCAACCATGAAATAAAATAAAGGGACTGTATCCGTTACCCCTTATCGAGATAACACGTACAGTCCCCTTTATCAATAAAATTAGATAGATGCCTTGTAAGCGTCAGCGCTTAACAATCCGTCTAATTGTGCTTCGTCTTCAACTTTTACCTTGATAATCCAACCTTTTCCATAAGGATCTTTGTTTACCAAGTCAGGTTGATCTTCCAGTTCTGAGTTGAATTCCAATACCTCTCCGGAAATCGGCATATACAAATCAGAAACAGTTTTTACAGCCTCGATACTACCGAAAGTATCTCCAGCCTCCAGGTTGTCACCTTCGGTCTCAACCTCAACAAACACGATGTCACCTAATTGACTTTGTGCATAGTCAGTGATACCAACATATGCTTCCTCACCCTCAACACGAATCCATTCGTGTTCTTTAGTGTACTTTAATTCTGCAGGTACGTTCATTATCTTATAAGTTAAATTAAATTTGACAACTATTATGTGGCACAAATATAAGGAAAAATTTAAACTCCAAAACTGTTAATTGAAATTTTAGCCTACACTTTATTACTTTTATTAATAACCCGTTCATCCTCAATACAAATCATCCGCACCCCTTTGTTTTCGGGCGCTCAAGAATATTTTTCTTCGTAAGAAAAACGCAATTTTTTCCATTTTTTCGATCTAGAAATATTGCATAATAAGAAAAACTATCTATCTTTGCACCGCAATTGAGAACAACAGCGGTTGTTCGATGCAAAAAAGGTTCGGTAGTTCAGCTGGTTAGAATACATGCCTGTCACGCATGGGGTCGCGGGTTCGAGTCCCGTCCGAACCGCCTTTTTTGAAAATACTTTGGTCTGGTAGTTCAGCTGGTTAGAATACATGCCTGTCACGCATGGGGTCGCGGGTTCGAGTCCCGTCCAGACCGCCAAGAAAAAGAGTTTCGAGTAAATATTCGGAACTCTTTTTTTATTTCCATTCTTTTTAAAGCACATATCGGGCAGATACACTATCCTATCCAATCGAGGATAGTGTTGATAGTGTTTCAAAAAGTGTGTATTTTCCTTCTTTTCTCATGCATGCAAAATTATAAATAGTTCAATAAAATAATCT
>NZ_JADMSV010000033.1:0-45617 GCF_015560935.1 Butyricimonas sp. BSD2780061689_150309_C8 | reverse complement strand
GTTTCCTCTTCGACTTTACTATTCAAAGATAAGCTTTAATTGGAAAAATGTTACCAACTATTTTTGGCCACATTACTTTTGAAAAAATAAACTCCTCCGTCACTTCGTGCCACCTCCTCTATAAACAGAGGAGGAGCTGGTGACTCTTCCTGAAGACAGTGCGTATTTCAGCTCTCCCTCTGTTTATAGAGGGAGTACCCCGAAGGGGGGAGGGAGTTTGAGAAATGACTTTTTGGACAGCTCCTACCCGAAGGAGGGGAGTTCAATCTAAAATCTAAAATCCCTAAATCTAAAATCATTACGTTCCTCAGTCAACCCGTCTGATCTCCGCACCAATCACATTCAGTTTTTCATCAATATGCTCGTAACCGCGGTCAATCTGATCGATGTTATCAATGACACTTGTCCCTTGCGCAGACAACGCCGCAATCAACAAGGCAATTCCCGCACGTATATCCGGCGAAGTCATCTTGGTGGCCCGTAGCTGAGATTCATGGTTTTGTCCGATAACCGTGGCCCGATGCGGATCACAAAGAATAATCTTCGCCCCCATGTCGATTAATTTGTCCACGAAGAACAAGCGGCTCTCGAACATCTTCTGATGAATCAGCACACTTCCTTTTGCCTGAGTAGCAACAACAAGGAATACACTCAACAAGTCGGGTGTCAACCCCGGCCAAGGAGCATCGGCAATTGTCAAAATTGAACCATCAATGAAATCTTCTATCATGTAATGTTCCTGACGAGGAATATATAAATCATCCCCACGTTCCTCCACCCGGATTCCCAACTTACGGAACGCATCCGGAATAATACCTAACTGGGGAATAGCGACATTCTTAATCGTGATCTCCGAACGGGTCAATGCTGCAAGTCCTATGTAACTACCCACCTCGATCATGTCGGGTAAACAACGATGCTGACACCCCCCAAGACTTTCAACCCCTTCAATCGTCAACAAATTGGAAGCAATCCCCGAAATCCGGGCTCCCATGGCATTTAACATCCTGCATAACTGTTGCACGTAAGGCTCGCAAGCAGCGTTATAGATCGTGGTCACCCCTTCCGCCAACACGGCAGCCATGATAATATTCGCCGTTCCGGTCACCGATGCCTCATCAAGTAACATATAAGTTCCCCGTAATTTCTGGGCAGAGGCCTTGTAACACCCCGAAATCGCATCATACTCGAACGTGGCTCCCAATTTCTCGAAACCAAGAAAATGGGTATCTAACCGACGACGCCCGATTTTATCCCCTCCCGGCTTGGGAACCAAACCGCAACCATGCATGGCTAACAGCGGGCCCAAAATCATGATCGACCCGCGTAAACTAGCCGCTTTACTATAAAAATCTTCTGTTTCCAAGTAATCGAAATTTATCTCGTTCGCCCGGAAAGAAAACTCACCTTTTTGAAGTCTCTCTACCTTCACTCCCATACCCCGAAGTAGATCAATCAATTTTATCACATCCAATATCTCCGGGATATTACTGATAACCACTTCTTCCCTAGTCAACAAACAAGCACAGATCACCTGTAATGCCTCATTCTTTGCTCCCTGGGGAACCAACTCACCTTTCAATCGTCTCCCACCAATAACTTCAAATTTGCTCATGTCGTATAATTAAAGAGTTACAGTTTTCGCTACAAACATTTTAGCCACGCATCGTAAGGGTATATCTATCTCCCGAAACGCAACCGAATTCTGCACGTAAAACTATCAAAAAAACAAATGTCAACAAAATAAGTTTACAAAGTTTGTAAAATAGTGAATCGACAAAATCAATTAAAATTTTGTATGACCGGAATTATATCCATACATTTGTAAACAAGATTTACAATATAAGCCATATTTTGTATCTCTAAATTTTACCCGAGATTATTAATAATTTAAAACAACACATAATGAAAAGCTTTCTGAAATACTTGTTAGCGACCATTGTCGGTATTATTATCGTACACGTTATCCTGTTTTTCGTGTTTATCGGGCTCGTCGGGGCCATAGCCAGTTTCTCCAGTCCCACGATCGAGATCAAGGACAACACGATACTAAAACTATCACTAAAGACAGCGATCCCGGACAGGGCATCGGAGAACCCATTTCAGAACTTTAACTTGATGACCATGAGCCCAGAGAAACCAATCGGGCTAAATAAAATACTTGAATACATTGACAACGCCAGCAAGGATTCCCGCATCAAGGGGATTTACCTGGACCTGACCGAGATCAACTCTAACTTCGGGGCTCTCGCCACGATCGACGAGATCCGGAATGCCTTGTTGAGATTCAAAAAAAGCGGTAAATTCATTTACAGCTATACTAACTTGGGATATTCCCAGAAAAGCTACTACTTGGCGACAGTTGCCGATAGTGTTTTCGTTAATCCCGAAACTCCGCTACTATTAACCGGAATGAGCGCGAACATATCATTCTACAAAGACCTTTTGAAAAAAATCGGGGTACAACCGGAAGTTATTCGTGTCGGTAAATTTAAATCAGCCGTGGAACCTTACATCGAAACACACATGAGTGATGCCAACCGGGAACAGGTACAGACCTATTTAAGTTCTCTTTGGGGTAACATCGTGAAAGGAATTTCCGCCAGCAGAAATATCCCGGTAGAAAAGATCAATCAAATCACCGATGATTTCAAAATCTACCCGACAGAAGAATTCGTGAAAGAAGGATTTTTTGATGGAACCCTTTACGAAAACACCATGCTCGACAAACTGCGAGAAGCATGTGGATTAACAGATGATGAAAAACTATCCCTGACAAGTTTCGAAGATTACACGAAAGCCACTTTCCCAAGCGTGAACTTTGCCGCCGACAAGATCGCAGTGATCTACGCACAAGGGAATATCGAATTCCAACAGGGACCGGAAAGTATAGGACCGGAACTAGCCACGACCATCCGGAAAGCACGTGAAGATAAAAACATCAAAGCTATCGTGTTACGTGTAAACTCCCCGGGAGGTAGCGCGCTGACTTCCGATATTATCTGGAAAGAGGCACAACTGGCCGCCCAGACTAAACCGTTTATCGCCTCCATGGGTAACGTAGCCGCATCCGGAGGGTACTACATATCCTGTGCGGCAGACACTATCGTGGCAGACCCGACAACCCTCACGGGGTCCATCGGTATATTCGGTTTACTATTCAGCGGGGAGAAACTGATCAAAGATAAACTAGGAATCTCTTCCGACGTGGTGAAGACCAACGAACACAGTGATTTCGGTGGCGGCTACCCGTTACCCATCCCTATCAGTGATCGTCCCTTAACAGACTACGAGCGCAACGTGATGCAGACCTACATCAACCGGGGATATGACACCTTCCTCGATCGGGTAAGCCAAGGACGCCACATGACCAAAGAGGCGGTAAACGAAATCGCACAGGGACGGGTATGGACAGGAGAGGACGCACTGAAACTCGGATTGGTTGACGTGTTAGGCGGACTGGAAGATGCCATTGCCATCGCTGCAAACAAAGCAGGTCTGAACAACTACCAGATCACCGAACTACCGGTTGAACGCAGTCCTTTCGAAGATATTCTGATAAATTTCTCGCAAAGCATCAGAACCAGCATATTAAAATCAGAATTGGGCGATTTCTATGATACTTACCGGGAACAGAAAGAATTATTAAAAATAAAAGGCATGGTAGCCAGAATACCTTACGATCTCACGTTTAATTAAAGCGAAATATTGTGTTGAAAAATCTCATTTTATGGCCTTTAAGCGTACTGTACGGCATCGGAGTCAGTATTCGTAACCGCTTGTTCAACTTGGGCATATTAAAGATACGGGAGTTTGACGTCCCCATTATTTGCGTGGGAAATATCACCGTGGGCGGAACGGGAAAAACCCCTCACACGGAATCCCTGATCAACGAGTTGAAAAATGATTACCGTGTAGCCTGCCTCAGCCGGGGGTATAAACGAAAGACATCCGGTTTCGTGCTGGCAACGGAAAACTCCACGGCAAACGACATCGGGGACGAACCCATGCAAATAAAGAATAAATTCCCAGAAATCACGGTAGCCGTGGACGCAGATCGAGTGCGTGGCATCAAGAAACTCATGCAACTCCCGGAAAAACCGGAAGTAATCATCCTAGATGACGGTTTTCAACACCGCTACGTGAAAGCGGACATAAATATCATGCTGATTGACTACAACCGCCCTATCTACGAGGACCATTTACTTCCCCTTGGACGTCTCCGGGAAAGTATTCACGCCAAAGACAGGGCCAATTATGTCATCGTGACCAAATGTCCCGCAAACATCTCTCCCATAGAGAAACGGATCATCCTGAAACACTTAAATTTAAAAGCCTATCAACAGCTTTTGTTCACTTCCATGAGATACGGAGAACCTCGTTCGCTGGACGGGGACAGTCATCACGCGGTAACCCCGAAAACGGCCATACTCTGTGTCACCGGGATTGCCCAACCGGCTCCCTACGTGGAACACTTAAAACAGATGACAGACCAGATTGATCACATCACATTCCCGGACCATCACAATTACAGTGACACGGACATAAAACGTATTCTCCAAGAGTACGATAAAATCAGCTCCACGGACAAATGTATCTTCACCACGGAAAAAGATGCTGTCCGCCTCACGTTATGCGACATACCGGAAGAGATCAGACAACAAATTTTCTATATCCCGATCGAACCGGAATTCCTAACTCCAAGAGATCAACTCATAAAAAATATATACGACTATGTTAGACAAGATACGAGAAAGTAGCAAATACCTAGCCCCCTTCGTGAAAGGAGAGCATACAATCGGTATTATCCTGGGAACAGGACTGGGAGAATTGGGAAAATCAATCGAGATAGAACACGCCATCCCATATATGGCAATTCCAAACTTCCCCGTTTCCACGGTACAGGGACACCGGGGAGAATTGCTTATCGGGTCCTTTGGGGGCAAAAAAGTCATTGCCATGCAGGGACGTTTCCACTATTACGAGGGTTATTCCATGAAAGAAGTGACCTTTCCCGTGAGAGTGATGCACGCTCTCGGGGTAAAGACTCTTTTCGTTTCCAACGCAGCCGGGGGCGTGAACACGAATTACCTGGTTGGTGACCTGATGATCATTCGGGATCATATCAACCTATTCCCGGAACACCCGCTACGGGGTAAAAATATCGATGAACTCGGTCCCCGTTTTCCCGGAATGGCCGAGGCATATAGCAAACGCTTAATTCAACTGGCAGAAGAGGCCGGGAATAAATTAAACATTCCATTGCAAAAAGGCGTGTACGCCGGACTGCAAGGGCCATCCTTCGAAACTCCGGCAGAGTATAACTGGATTCGGGTTATCGGAGGAGACGCCGTGGGAATGTCCACCGTGCCGGAAGTCATTGTTGCCCGTCACATGAACATGGAATGTTTCGGGATGTCGGTTATCACGAACAGCACGGCCAGCGAGGAACTTATCAAAACGAACCACGCGGAAGTACAGGACGTGGGCAACCTCGCTCAACCTCGCATGGGAGCTATATTCAAAGAGATCATCAGTAAACTATAAATTCGAGGGGTTCCCAAAAGTCATTTTTCAAACTCCCTCCCCCTTCGGGGTACTCCCTCTATAAACAGAGGGAGAGTTGAAATACTCCCTGTTTTCGGGACGAGTCACCAGCTCCTCCTCTGTTTATAGAGGAGGTGGCACGAAGTGACGGAGGAGTTTTTTGAGATAAAATGACTTTTTGAACAGCCCCACTCGTATATATCCCACGATACACTCTTAGGTGTCTCGTTAATATATAAACCTTACTTCAAGGTTTTATCCACCACAAAAGTACCACTTTCCCCCATCGACTTCCCGTTGACTTTCCGTTAACTTCCCGTTGACTTACTAACGAGACTCCAGTGCGACACCAATGCAATACATTTGAGATACACCTCTTTAGCTTAGAAAATACAGAACATATTTAAAAAAGACTCAACTTCGACAATTCAATCATGATTTTTGCCGCCCCCCGGGCATCACTTAACGCCTCGTGGTGATTTAACGCAATCCCGAAATGATCACACAAAGTATTCAATTTATAATTCGGCAAGCCTTTCACCAACTTCCGAGACAACCGGCAAGTACAAAAAGATTCAGGTAAACGGGCATACAGATCCGCCCGTTCCAAACAAGCTTTCAGCACGCTCATATCAAACCCTGCGTTGTGGGCAACCAAAGCCTCCGTATCAAAGTAACGCCCGATCACGCCCCACAAATCATAAAACGAAGGTGCATCCTTCACCATCACGGGAGTAATCCCATGTATCTCGATAAACTTCTTGTTAAAATAGTAAGGTTCCGGCTTAATCAAGTGCGAAAACTCTTCCGTGATCTCTCCGTCCTGCACGACAACAATCCCGATAGAGCAAGCGCTTGTCGGGTAACGGTTAGCCGTCTCGAAATCTATGGCCGTGAAATCCAGTAACATACTAAAATAATGACATTACCCACTCGACGACAGGTACCAGTATCGCCGTCATCACTCCCATTAAACCAATTGCCAAACCACTAATAGCTCCTTCCAATGCGCCCAACTCCATCGCTCTGGCAGTACCCAACCCGTGAGCCGCGGCACCAAGAGATAATCCTCGGGCAATCTTACTATCAATGTTCAACTTGTTCAACACGAAAGGCCCCACGATTCCCCCGAATATCCCCACCACGATAACAATTACCGCCGCAATGGCAGGAATACCACCCGCTTTCTCGGCCACTCCCATCGCTATCGGGGTCGTCACGGACTTCGGCTCCAATGTCGCTATCAACACGTGGTCCGCCCCCATCCAGCGAGCAATACAAATCACACTCACGATTCCCACCAAACTCCCGACAAAAATAGAAGTCATGATCGACACCGCATTACTCTTCATGTATTCCACCTGTTCCCACAACACGTAGCCCAAGGCCACGACAGAAGGTCCCAGCAGGAAATTAATCATCCGGCTCCCTTGCTGGAAAGATTCATACGGAATCCCTATCACACTCATCACCGCCACTAACGCCGGAATAGAAACTAACAAAGGATGTAACAGCGCCAACTTCGTTTTCCGGTATAGCCAAAGCGCAGCCAAGTATACCCCGGCTACCAACGTTATTACAAATATCTCTGACGAAATAATAGACTGCATCTTCCTACAAATTAATTCGTTTTACCATGCGCCCGATGATCCTCTTGCCATTGTTGCAAAACCGCCACCACGATCAAAACCAACAACGTCGTCACCGTCCCCACCACCAACACGATGTCCCAATAGCGGGACAACACATCCATGGACGTGATAATCCCCACTCCCGCCGGGAGAAAGAAAAACGCCATGTTATCACAAAGGAAACGAGCCACCGGACGCACTCTCTCCGGTCGGACCCAATGCATGGATAACGCCAAAAACAAAAACATCATCCCCAACACGCTCCCCGGCACAAAACCGTTCATCAACCAGGCACAACATTCACCCAGTAAATAAAAAGCCATAATAATAAAAATTCCTCCTAACATTCCATCTATATATTTAACATGATTCCCGCCCCGAATCGTCCCGTGTTTCCCCGGTCCCCTCGATAGGAAAAAAATCGATCATGATGACAGACGGTACAAATTCCCGCCACTTCAATACGAATATCCTCCACCCCCACTTGCCGTAATTGACGACGATTAGCTTCCCACAAATTCAACAGATACTTCCCGGCCTGTTTCCCCGGTTCGATCAATCCCGTCAAGTCTCCCAATCCCTCACGTGCCGCCTCCACGACTTCTTCCCCGACCTCAAAACAACAGGGGCCGATAGAAGGCCCTATCCCGACAATCACATCTCGGGGGTCACATCCAAATTCCTCCCGCATCCGCTCTACGGTCTTCGCTGTAATTCTTCCCACCGTACCTCGCCATCCCGCATGAACAGCAGCAATAACCCGTACCCGGGAATCGTACATCAAAACAGGAACACAATCGGCAGCAAGCACCATCAGACAAACACCCGTTTCTCTCGTAATCAAAGCATCTGTCGAAGATAAGCGAGTCGCTTTCTCCCGTCCTCCCCGGCCACGTTGCGACCGGGTCACGACTTCTACGTGAGTGGTATGTTTTTGTTCTCCCAAAATAAAATCATCCACACCACAACCAACAGCCTCCGCCAGTGACATCCGGTTAGTCAACACCCGGTCATCCCGGTCCTCATCCATGAATCCCAGATTCAACGCAGCTTGCCCACCGACACTAACGCCACCTTCCCTTCCCGACACGAAATGAATTAATCCCGGAAAATCCCGTAATCCCAAGAACTGGTAGAACGTAACTTTATCTCTCTCAACCCTAATCATATTTATTCGTTCTTTTGAGCGCACAAAGATACAACATTCCAAACAAAATTGTCAACATAAATCGCCTTGTCACAAATAACCATAAAAAAAACAACCCCCCGTTTTGTTTACACGTATCATCGATAAAAAAGAACGATTATGTGGCAAGAACTATGTAAAACCCGCGAAGAATACCTCGAAAGAGCGCAACTGGACACGAAAGGCTATTCGCCCCGACGGTCGGAAACGTTACTTTACGAAATTGCCCGCCTAGACGGTATGGACATTAAAAAACAGGACTTTTTCAATATCTTGAACGACATTGAGATCTCACCCAAAGTAACACGAGAAGACACGCACCGGATAAAAGACCTGAGCAACGCATTCCTTTACCTGGTTAAATGCGCACAACAACGCAAAAGGTTCTCGCTCGACTTCGTACGGGAAGTCAGCGCAAAAGTAATGCAACACACGGGCAAAGAGGTGTACACGACGATCGGCGGTTACGATACCTCGCTGGGCGATTTCCGGCTGGGAGAAGAGTACTATGAAGAGGGTATCCTCGCCAACTATGCCCAGATCCCGGATATGCTGGAACAATTGTGTAAAGAGACAAATGAAAAGCTGGGGAACGTTCACGACATACTGACCGTGAAACTTGCCGCAGCCTTTCACTATCGCTTCATGCACATAAAACCTTTCGGGGCCGGGAATATTACCGCCGGCCTCCTGATGATGAACTATATCCAGATGATGTTCAGGGAACCGCTCATCATCATCCCGGGAGAAGACAAGGCAAAATACCTCGCTGCCATAAAAATGCAGAAGGACACCCCAACACCCGAAACATTCGAACGCTTCGTGGGTGAGGAATTACTTTCCCAGCTTCGCAAAGAAGTCACCCCGCGGAAATAATATTATCCATTTCCCAATGCCGGAAGTATGTTCTGACAAGCATAAACTCCGGCATCACTTTTTAATCCAGAAACCTCCCTCCCTACTATAACTCGTGAATTTCAACCCTTTTCGCCAGACTTTTCTCGCCCTCAATTAAAAAAGTCTCTGAAATTCTTTGTGATTTATAATGAATCAACTATCTTTGCTGCCCGTTAAACCAAGGAACAATTTTAAAATTATATACGAAATGAAAAAGGGCATACATCCTGAAAATTACAGATTAGTAGCGTTTAAAGATATGTCTAATGGAACGACTACAATCACCAAGTCTACTGCCGCAACGAAGGAGACTATCGAGATCGACGGAGTTGAATATCCATTAGTAAAGATGGAAATCTCCAACTCTTCACACCCGTTCTATACCGGTAAAATTAAACTGATCGACACGGCAGGACGTGTTGACAAGTTCATGAACCGTTACAAGAACCACATGGAAAACAGAAAGAAATAATTTTTCTGATATAATACAAAAAGAGGAGATTCTAAGAATCTCCTCTTTTTGTATTATATCAATAAGCTCAAGATCATCTTATCGCTTTCCCTTGATACACCCACTTGACGGCATCCCCAACAATCATTTGATTTTTTTCCCCTTCATTACTAAGAGATATTTTACTAATGCCAGGAAGGCAATTGTAAATTCCCAAAGAACACCATTTGCCTTTAGTATCAATAGAAACGACTTTTTCCTCATCTCCTAGCGGTGAAATTCTATATTTCTGTATATTCATATTTAATGAATAACTCGGGATATATACGAAAGCCTCATACTCTCCTTCCTTTGGGAGATCAACCTCCCAAGTCAAACGATAATCACCTGCCCCACCCCTTGTAAATACAAAACTCCGAACCGTGGTTCCCTGGCAATCTTGAGCAAGAAACTCTTTCCAACTAGAACTCGGCATAAATATACCTTCTTTAAAATTTATAAACCGAATCCAAGATTTTGGGGACATTAAATGATCATTATTTACTAATTTCAAAAAGGTTGAAGGCTGTGTAAGTTTACACCCGGGATCCGTGTTATCGACGATAAATACGTTCGTGTCAGGCAAAAAATACCTCCTAGAAACTTCTTCTATATACTGAGAAGTATCTTGGGTAAATATTCCCGTCTCATGGAAGAAAAAAGAGTTAGGCAAATTTCCAGCTATGTTAGTATTTATCATGAAATCCAAAAATTCACCAACTACTAAAGCAAATCGTTTACCTGTCTTGGCTTCAATTTTAAACGCTTGATATTTAATAGTAGATTCTCGTCTCTTCTCTTTATGCGCTAACTGCATCTCTGCCCAACCTCCCGGTAAATAAGTAGAAGTTCTAATATTCACCACACCATCCACATCACTATCATTAAAAATAGCAAACTCGATCCGGGAGTATAAATCTTTCGGATTTTCAGTTTTAACCCGCATCACATCTGTAATTTTCAACAAATATGTAGGAATTCTACTACGTGCATACCAAGAAGGTAATACCGTGTTCCAATCGACATGAAAAACAGATTTGAACTCCTCATTCAATTGTTCAAAATCTGTCACGTTGAAACGATGCCGATCCAAAAAATTCATTAAAAAAGACACAAGACTATCCTGATCTACTCCTTTCGTTTGAAATATATCCACCAACTCCCGCTCCTTCAGCACAAAAATAGCGCCAAGTACAGCCATGTTCAAAGAATGGTCATACAGAGCATCTTTCAAACTATGTGAACGAAGGTAATCAATAGCTTGTTGTTCCAATATTGGAGTTAAAGAAGGCCGTGGCTGAATTCTTGTCTGGTTATTATCTTCAATAATTAAATTCACTAAAGAATTAAAAAAAGGATAAGTTTGACAAATTATATCCGAAATTTGATTGTAAAATTGAGTACGAATCAAGTACGGATTTTTGTCAAATACACCATCTTCTAAATGAAATCTTTTCAACAACACGTTCCATCTTAAGATACCATCCCATGAAAAAGTATTTCGAAATTTATCCTCCTGAAATAACAAGGAATTAACGGCCAATTCTACCTCTGAAAAAAACACTTTCATTCTAAATCCACGTTCAGGAAAATACAAGACCTCAGGTTGTACAAACCCGCTAGATTTCATCTCATCTCTAAAATAAGAAGTGAAATCCAATGGCGTTTCTACAAGTTGAAAACGCTTATAAGGATATTTCCTCCCAGTGGATATTTCTGCTATATGTCGTACATGACGGATTATTAATTCGGTAGAAGAGACCTTTTGATCAGGGGAAGGTTCTAGTCGATCATTCAATATTTTTAATAATGCCGCATGTTTACGCCACATATGTAACTCATAAGTTACGCTACCCACGGTCAACTGCCGGGTAATGTAATCGCCTATGTTAAGTGTGATACCATGCAATAGATGTTCATTTCTGAATATAACCTGATCCCCATTTCTTTTTCGCATCCCTTGAGAGATAACTTTATTTTTTCCATGACCACGTACCCGTAACGAATATCGAGTAAAATTTCTAGAATTATCATATGGAGAACTCGGATTTTCAGGAGGAACGGTTGTTGGATACCACAAAACCTCCGGGATCAATAAAGTAAAATCCTTTCGTAAATACGAATAACGTTTCCCCAAACGACAGGCCAAATACATACGCTTGCGTGTATCCGCTATTTCAACGTCCGGAACATTTAGATAACAAATTCTTTCGTCGATTTGGCCTTTATAAGATAGTTCTAATAACAAAGAATCTCCAGGCGACAGACTCGCTGGTACTACAATCACCTGCTTTTCCCGTTCAAACAAAGAGGTCATCCCATTTATGGATAAAGCAGTTATATCCAAATCTGGGTTCAAATAAAGTAATACATTACTCATATCCTTTCCCGTACGATTCCGCACAACAAGTTTTGTATTCACGAACATCTCGTTTTCTCTCTGCTCATAATCAACATCTTGAGATTCAAGATAGGCCTTAGGATAAGAAGAATATTTTTCGTAAATGGATCTATAATTCAAACGCTCCCAAAACTTATTTTGTTGCAAAAAGAAAAAAGAACCTCCACAAAGTATTCCTATGATCAAGAAAAAAAGGACCAAAACACGTTTACCAACACAAGAAACCCGATTGGGAATTCGATCAAATTTGAGAATAGTTAACCCAACAAAGCTAAGACCAAGAAAAAACCACATCCCTCGCTGTAAAAAATAGCCCCATATATCAGAATGCCCTGTTATTCTAGAAAAAGCACTCGGCAAGGAGAGTCCCAACGGATCAAATAAGCCAAACAGACAATCTGATAGATAAAATATTGTAGTTCCCAGGAATCCAAGAAGAAAAATCACACTCAGTACCCGATTCCTGATCCATGTAACAACAAAAAAAGAAAATCCTATCATGAATACAAGAGCCGGTATAACCATCAAAAACAAATAAAACAAATAGTATTCCCCTCCCAAAGGAAAAGGCATGAACAACAAATGCACCAACAGAACCATCAACAACGAAAATATTGCCGCACCTCCAAACACACTAATAAAAGCAACAAACATACCGTATACATACTCAGCATTACTCTCCGAGCGATAATATATCGCTTCCATACTATCTACACCACGTCCCTTGTACAAGAAATGACAACCAAGGATCACTAAAGGCAGCGTTTGAAATACCAAGAAAAAAAATACATTCATGAACGGAACAGAAGAGGAAAAATCTGCAATATCAGATGAGTTCCTCATCAAAATACTTTGACTACTCAATTGAGCAAACAAAATAACAACATACACCCCTAATGTATAACACCATAATAGTTTTTCTCTTAATAATAACCGAATATTATAAGACGCAATCACGCCGATATTAAAATAATCCATAATTCATTCAATATTAAACACACATTTCACCTATTTACAAATATACAAAAAACGACATGATTATGAATTATTTTACTATATTTACAATCAATAATAACTATAAATTATAAATGTTTTCTTATTGGAATGTCGCTGGTTATGACCCAGGAGATCCCATACGCCTATCCAAAGATGAATTTAAGGAAATGTACATTGCCGCAGATGCACCATTTGATATTACAGAATTCAAAGTCAAGGCAAATATAAGGATGTATGGTGTAGACGTAGAATATCCCCTCCCTGAAACTTGGTATAAACTAGATGATCATTAAAAACGAGTTTTTCCTCACGATCATAAATGATTCCTAAAGTAATTCAAGTATCATTTCTAGAATTACTTTAGGATTTCACGGGGATTCTATCTTTCCGGATCGGCAAAAACATGCTCAATAATCCGGCGATCAACATCATCAAACGTCTTGTTCCGGCGTTTCATGACAGCCTCAGCCGTGGAAACGAACTGATTCATTTTATGCTCCGTAAACCCACTGGCTCCACCCCATGAGAAAGAAGGAACAAAATTCCGAGGAAAATCCGAACCGAAAATATTGGTTCCCACACCAATCACCGTTCCGGTGTTAATCATGGTGGAAATACCCAGTTTTGCATGGTCACCCATGATCAGACCACAGAATTGAAGTCCGGTCCGACGGAAATGCTTGGTCTCGTAATCCCACAACTTCACCTCCACGTAAGTGTTCTTCAGATTAGAATTATTCGTTCCGGCACCAATGTTACACCATTCGCCCAACACGGAATTCCCGAGAAAACCATCATGCGCCTTATTCGAATAGCCAATCATCACGACGTTATTGACCTCACCTCCACATTTGCAATACGGCCCGAGGGTTGTCGCCCCGTACACCTTGGCTCCCATAGTCAGCACCGAATGTTCACACATGGCCAATGGTCCCCGCACCAAAACACCTTCCATAATCTCGGCATCTTTACCGATATACACCGGACCACCCTCCGTGTTAATTACCGCACAACGTACAACAGCCCCCTCTTCGACGAAAACGGGATGCACTCCATACACCTGCACGCAACTATTCAACGGGACACTCTCACGCCCTTCCGTGATCAATCGAAAATCGACCTCCAGCTCTCGGGCATTCAGAGAAAACAAATGATAAGGATAAACAACACGGGTAAACACTCCCGTGTATTCTTTACGTGTAAAATCGGGTATCGTCACCGGATCAAAGGCTGCAACGTCCTGTTTACCCATTCGCACGGCGATCAGACAATCACCCTGTAATAACATCTCTCCAGCCTGCAAAGACTTGATTTTCTGCATCAATTCTTCATTCGGACATACCGAACTATTGATAAGCAAATTATCGTCTTCCACAGACAACGGGAACTTTTCCTGAAGGTAATCTTTGGTCAGATATGCAACCTTATCCCCAAACCGCTTTTCCCACTTTTCCCGGATCGTGAGAATTCCAACCCTCAATTCAGAAATCGGACGAGTAAAAGTCAAGGGCCTTAAAGTACCCCAACTTTTATCATCAAACAAAATTATTTTCATTGTGTGTTTTATATTTGCACACAAAAGTAACAAATGCATCATATTTCACAAAAAAAATCTTTGGCATAGGAATTGTCCTATTATGTAGTGGTTTATTTTTCAGCGCCTTTTTGTCAAAATGTCAGTTTTTTGAAACAAGGCTAACCACGGAAAAACTGGAAATAAACCAAATGTGGAAAAGTTTAAAACAATAGAGATAAGGAGATCATAATGAATAAAATAGATTTAAAAGATATTTTACAAGAAAACTTGGCGGACGATAATCAAGATTATTTATCCATCCTAGGAGACGAGAAGGAGATGCTCAACGACCACACGGATATTCCTGACACTCTGCCAATTTTACCGCTACGGAACACGGTTCTGTTTCCCGGCGTCATAATTCCTATAAATATTGGTAGGGAAAAGTCACTGAAACTCATCCGGTACGTGTATAAAAGCAGCGTACCCTTCGGTGTTATTGCCCAGAGAGACACCAACACGGAAAATCCCAAACTGGAAGACCTATACACGATAGGTACAGTTGCCACCGTCTTGAAGATATTGGAAATGCCGGATGGAACAACGACGGCTATCATACAAGGGAAAAAGAGATTTGAACTTGATGATATCCTGTACGATGAACCCTATCACGTGGGAAAAATCATTGTTAAACAAGAGGACACGATCACGGAAGAAGACCAAGAGTATAATGCTATCGGAGAGGCTTTAAAAGACATGGCCTTGAAGATTGTAAAATACTCCAGCAACATCCCGAACGAGGCAGGATTCGCCTTGAAAAACATCGAGAGCATGTTATTCTTGATCAATTTCATTTCTTCGAACACGGATATTGACTACCGGAATAAACAGGAATTACTGGAAATTGACATCCTGAAAGAACGGGCAACTAAATTACTGGAACTTTTGGGCAAACAGGTCAAAATACTGGAACTCAAAGAGGATATCCAGAAGAAAGTGAAAGTCGATTTGGATAAACAGCAACGGGAATACCTACTCCACCAGCAGATGAAGACTATTCAGAACGAACTGGGAGCTAACCCGGTGGATGAAGATCTTCAAGAACTGGAAGAGGCAGCCAAAAAGAAGAAGTGGGGAAAGAACGTTCAGGAAATTTTTGAAAAAGAACTTCAAAAACTAAAACGCCAAAATCCCTCCACCCCGGACTATTCCGTGCAATTCAATTACGTGAAAGAATTGACCGAGCTACCTTGGGAACACTATTCCGAGGACAATTTCGACTTGAAGAAAGCCTCCGAGATACTAGATGCCGATCATTACGGGCTGGATAAGGTGAAAGAGAGAATTCTCGAATACCTCGCCGTACTGAAACTGAAAGGAGATATGAAATCCCCGATCCTGTGCCTGTACGGCCCCCCGGGAGTCGGCAAAACCTCTTTAGGAAAATCTGTTGCACGGGCACTTAACCGGGAGTTTGTACGTATGTCATTGGGTGGTTTACACGATGAATCCGAGATCCGGGGACACCGTCGTACCTATATTGGAGCCATGCCCGGACGAATCATTCAAAGTATCAAGAAAGCCGGCACGTCAAACCCGGTATTTATACTCGATGAAATCGATAAAGTCGGTCAGGATTTCCGGGGTGACCCACAGTCTGCCCTGTTGGAGGTTCTTGATCCGGAACAGAACACGGCCTTCCACGATAACTACCTGGATATTGACTATGATTTATCGAAAGTCATGTTTATCGCCACTGCAAACGACATTTCAACAATCGCCGCCCCACTAAGGGATCGTATGGAAATGATCGAAGTAAGTGGTTATCTCATGGAAGAAAAAATAGAGATTGCCAAACGGCACCTGATCCCCAAACAACTGGTGAATCACGGGTTAAAAGCAGAACAAATCGAGTTCACGGATGATATATTAAATTTCATCATTGACAAATACACCCGGGAATCGGGAGTACGGGGATTGGATAAGACTTTGGCAAAGATCATGCGTCAAGTGGCAAAGAACGTGGCTCTGGACTCGTCTTTCACGATTAAACCGACAAAAACGACCGTGGAAGAATACCTAGGTACCCCTATCTTTACCCGGGAAGAATACCAAGGTAACGAATTACCCGGAGTGGTTACCGGTTTGGCATGGACAGCCGTGGGCGGTGAAATTCTTTACGTGGAATCAAGTATCAGCAAGGGCAAAGGCGTCCTAACCATGACAGGGAGCCTCGGTGATGTGATGAAAGAGTCTGCCACCTTGGCATTAGAATACATTAAATCGCATGCCGAAGAACTAGGCATCCAGCCCTCAGCCGTGGAAGAACACAACATCCACATTCACGTGCCGGCAGGTGCCGTACCGAAGGATGGTCCCTCGGCAGGTATCACCATGGTCACCTCGTTAGCCTCATCGCTAACCGGAAGAAAGGTAAAGAAAGCCCTCGCCATGACCGGAGAAATCACGTTGAGAGGTAAAGTTCTCCCCGTGGGTGGTATCCGGGAGAAGATCCTAGCTGCCAAACGTGCCGGAATCAAAGAAATCATCCTTTGCCGGGAAAACAAAAAAGACATTGACGAGATTAAAAAAGAATACGTCAAAGGCATTAAATTCCATTTCGTTGACCACATTCGGGAAGTATTGGACATTGCCTTGATCTAAAAGGGATCTACCCATTTTGAAGTGCATCTTAAAAATCAAATTTCGTTTTTAAGATGCACTTCGTTTTTTCCCCCCTCACATGATGACACTATCTATTTTAGACTATCTAAAATAGATAGTTTTAGAATTAATTCGTATCTTTTAGGAAATAATTGAAGTCATGGAAAAATCCAGCAGGACGTGTACGCCGCATTCATTACTGATTTATTTGAACGTTACGGAAAATAAATAGATCCGGATTGTGTTGCAGAAATTATCAACGGGAGCAGAAGGCATACATTTTACACGCAAAGTTTATGTAACCGAATTTTTGCCATGAGCACATCCCACGTGACAACAGAACAAGTAAAATGAGCTTGCTCGGATCTATTGGAACGTAATGAACCTGTTTTCTTGCAATATCGTCAACTATTGACTCCAATTCAGTGGAATTTTTTAATTGCATTGCCAAAGAACACGACGTCAAACAAATCTCAGCACAATATTTTATCAATAAATATGGAATCGGCCCCCCCACCAATGCCAGACGATTGGCAAAAGTGATGATTGAAAAAGAGTTGGTACTGGAAACCGTGGATAAAACAGGAGTGACGTACCAAATCTATGATGTATTTTTTTTCAAAGTGGTTAGAACGTGAATATTAATTGTTGTAACCGGACAGGGAGAATACAAATATTTCACACGGAGCATCACGGCATTACAATATAATGAGTATATTTACCGCAAAATATACGGAGAATATGAAAGCGATCTACATTTGGCAACAAAAAGATTGGCCTAATTTCATATGGGATAACACTCAACTATCTTACAAATTAGGCAATGTTCGCAATTTGCAAGGTAAACTTGTAGGCAAAATGAGTATGCTCGGCTTTGACCTGCAAAATAACGCCATACTGGATACACTAACAGCCGACATCACCAAATCTTCTGAAATAGAAGGAGAAATATTGAACAGCGATCAGGTACGTTCTTCCGTAGCCCGTCATCTAGGAATAGAAACAGAAGGATTGCCCGAAGCCGATCATTACGTGGATGGGGTGGTTCAACTGATGATCGATGCAACTCAAAACTACGCACAACCGTTAACAAACGAACGTCTCTTCAATTGGCATGCGGCACTGTTTCCAACAGGCAGAAGCGGGGCATATAAAATCACCATCGCAGATTGGCGACAAGGCTTAGATCCCATGCAAGTCGTATCCGGTGCTATGGGAAAAGAAAAAATACATTATCAAGCCCCTGATTCTGACAATGTGCCTTACCAGATGAAACTATTTTTAGATTGGGTGAATGACGAGCAAAGAATAGACCCGGTCTTGAAAGCAGCTATCGCCCATTTATGGTTCGTGACAATCCACCCGTTTGATGACGGTAACGGTCGTATAGCCCGTACCATAATGGACTTATTCTTAGCCCGGGCTGACGAAATGCCACATCGTTTTTACAGCATGTCCGCCGAAATACGCAAACAACGAAAAGAATATTACGAGATACTGGAAAAAACACAAAAGGGAAAACTGGATATAACAAACTGGCTCGAATGGTTTCTTGACTGTTTAAACACGGCTTTACTTGACACGGAGAAAACGATCAGTACCATTTTACAGAAAGCCGCTTTTTGGGACAAACACCGAGTTCCCATGAATGAGCGTCAAATCAAGATGGTAAATCTATTATGGGATGGCTTTAACGGGAAACTAACTTCATCCAAATGGGGCAAGATAACCAAATGCTCCACCGATACTGCTTTACGCGACATACAAGATTTGATCGGCAAAGGCGTATTGCGCAAAACAGATGAAGGCGGTCGAAGCACGAATTACGAGTTGGTTTTATAGAATTTTGCGGAGAATAAGGTGGTTATTCTCCGCAAAATTCGCGACAAAAATCGCTAATAATATCTACTGTATCTTCTTTCAAATACATTTCTTAATTTCTTTTCCCCTGGTGAATTATAAATAAAATAGCAGTGGACAAAAGATAATTCACACTAATAATCAAGCAATTACTTTTACTTATTAGTTTTGTCTATCCATATATAGAACAATTCAATTAAATTTCTTGTTTTAATAAAAATAAATGATATATTTTTGTGTCGAGAAAATAAAAACAAGAATCAATTATAAAAATAAAAAACAATGGAACCAATTATCAATTCACAACTTCCTGAATTCAAAGTTCAGGCATTTCACAACGGAGAGTTCAAAACAGTAAGTAGCGAAGACGTAAAAGGCAAGTGGGCAATTTTCTTTTTCTATCCCGCAGACTTTACTTTTGTTTGCCCGACCGAATTAGTTGACGTGGCAGAGAAATACGAACAATTCAAAGCAATGGGAGTAGAAGTTTACTCTGTAAGCACGGATTCTCATTTCGTACACAAAGCATGGCATGATGCTTCTGAAAGTATCCGTAAAATCAAATACCCGATGTTGGCTGACCCGACCGGAGTATTGAGCCGTGCCTTCGGCGTGATGATCGAGGAAGACGGGATGGCTTATCGCGGAACATTCGTGGTAAACCCGGAAGGAAAGATTAAAATTGCAGAAATCCACGACAACAACATCGGACGTAACGCTGACGAATTACTTCGGAAAGTTGAAGCTGCTCAATTCGTGGCAGAACACCCGAACGAAGTTTGCCCTGCAAAATGGAAAAAAGGTGCAAACACACTGAAACCGAGCATTGATTTGGTTGGTAAAATTTAAATAGTTCAAAGTTTAGAGTTTAGAATTTAAAGTGAAAACCATTCTAAACTCTAATTTTTACCCTTTAACCTCTAAACTTCATTTATATGCTAGATACCTCTTTGAAAGATCAACTTAAAAATATTTTCGCCGTTTTAGAGGCTCAATACACGTTGGACATCGCCGTGGCTCCTCACCACGAAAGTCGGCAGGAATTAACGGAAATGTTGGCTGACGTGGCAGAATGTTCAGATAAAATATCTTGCCAGATTAAAGAGGGAAAAGAACTGGAGTTCTCTTTACTGAAAAATGGAGAACCCACAGGCATCAAATTCCGGGGAGTCCCCAACGGACACGAGTTCACCTCCCTCCTGCTTGCCATCATGAATGCAGACGGGAAAGGGAAGAATTTTCCGGATGAGACCATCTGCAACCGGGTGAAAGCATTGAAAGGTCCTATACACCTGACAACCTACGTATCTTTAACTTGTACCAACTGTCCGGATGTCGTACAAGCACTGAATGCCATGGCAACTTTAAACCCGCAAATCCATCACGAAATGGTCGACGGGGCAATCAACCAAGATGAAGTAGAAAAATTAAAGATACAAGGAGTACCTTCCGTGTTTGCGGATGGAAAACTCATCCATGTCGGAAGAGGGGAATTCGGTGAATTATTAAACAAACTTGAGGCTCAATACGGAATAGAGGAAAACACGTTAGAGGTAAAAGAAAAAAGTTATGATGTCATCGTTCTAGGAGGAGGACCGGCAGGATCGGCAGCCGCCATTTACTCCGCACGTAAGGGTTTGAACGTGGCCATCATAGCGGAACGTATCGGGGGACAAGTCAAAGAGACCGTGGGAATTGAAAACCTGATTTCCGTACCGGAAACAACAGGTAATCAATTGGCAGACAATTTACGGACACATCTACAATGTTACCCGATTGACCTGCTGGAGCATCGGCAGATTGAAAAAATAGCATTAGAGGACAAACAAAAAATACTTTCCACGGCTACCGGGGAGAAATTCTCCGCACCGGCTGTTATCGTAGCTACCGGAGCCAGTTGGAGAAAACTGAACGTATCAGGTGAGGCCGAGTATATCGGTAGAGGCGTCGCGTTCTGCCCGCATTGTGACGGGCCATTCTACAAAGGCAAACACGTTGCAGTTGTAGGAGGGGGCAATTCAGGGATAGAAGCTGCCATTGATTTGGCAGGAATATGTTCAAAAGTTACCGTATTGGAATTTTTGGACAATTTAAAGGCCGATCAAGTGTTACAGGAAAAACTAAAAAGCTTACCCAACGTGGAAGTCTTTGTCAATTCGCAAACACTTGAAGTTATCGGCAACGGGGATAAGGTAACAGGCATCCGGGTAAAAGACCGGACTACCGAAGAGGTTCGTACCATTGAATTGGACGGAATTTTCGTTCAGATCGGTTTAATGCCTAATAGCGGCGTTTTCCGGGATGTAGTCGACACGAATCGAATGGGAGAAATCGCCATCGACACACATTGCCGCACAAATATTCCGGGAATCTATGCCGCAGGAGATGTCTCCACCGTACCCTACAAACAAATCATCATCGCCATGGGAGAAGGAGCAAAAGCCGCACTTTCTGCTTTTGAAGATCGGATGCGAGGGGTGATTTAAAGTAAAAGATAAAAGTGAAAAACTAGAAGTTAACCACACTTCTAGTTTTTTTTATTTTCATCTTCCAGGCCTTTGGTCAATGACTTTACCAGTTTATACTTATTAAAGAATTCTCTCAATATTACCCGCAAAACCGTATACCCCGGTATCGCCAAGATCATTCCCGGTATACCCGCCAGATTTCCCGCAATCAGTATCACCAAAAAGATCTCCATCGGGTGAGCGTGAACACTATTCCCGTAAATCAGAGGCTGTAACACCACGTTATCAATCAACTGGGTAATAATGAAAACGATACTCATGTATATCAACAAGGGAAATACCACCGTGTAGAAATCGACATCCACATTCGTCGCGATCCCGACAGACAATCCGAAAGCCGCCCCGATCAGAGGCCCGATGTAAGGAATTACATTCGTAATCCCCGTGATCAAACCAATCAACACCGCATTATTAAACGGTAGACCCACGATCGTCAATCCCAGTATATTCAAACCCATCACGATCAGCACCTCGAAGGTAATCCCGATAAAATAACGCATCAGTAATTTTTGAATCGAATCCAGCGCATTCCCCACGCCTTCCCCGTAACGTGTCGGCACGATGGTCAACAACATCCGGTAAAATAACTTGCTATCCTTCAAGAAAAAGAATGCCATAAACGTCACGGAAAACAAGGCTATAAAAATACTACTAATCGTACCTGCCAAAGAACCGAATATATTTTGAATCTGCGTGACATCTACCACCGACTTCAAGTTCGTCACGATATATTCCTTCACGTCCTGATCCGATTCAAGAATTCCAAACCGTTTCAATCCCTGCTCCAAATCGGCCAAAGGATCTTCAAGCTTGTTCACGATATTCGTGATACTAATATCACTCAACGACTGAAATTCTTGGCTCACTAACGGGATCACCGTGTAAAAGAAAAGGATAAATACAACCCAAATACAAATCAAAGCTATCGCGGCTCGCAAACCTCCCGGTATATGATACCCCTTAATTTCCAAGCGCTCCAAACAATTCATCACCGGTCGTCCCAAAAAAGAGATGATCACGGCAATCAAGATATAAGCTATTATGGAAGAAAAATACCAACACAAAAATCCCACGACCGCCAAAGCGAACCCTCCCAGACAATATTTTCCTATATTATTCATAATTCAATCTTTACAATGTAACAAACAACTCTCCGTTTACGACAAAAGCAACTTGACGTTACACATTTCCTAGCCCAAAAATAGATAAATAAATTTACTCTATAAGTACATAGGTATTATTTATGCGAAAAAAACATGGAAATCAAGAAAACATTTTTATCTTTGATTACGTTCTTTAATGGATAAATAACAAAATAAAGTCGTGTATGCTAAGAAAAGCTTGGGATCTATATTACGACGGATTCAGGAATATGCCCCGGTGGGGAAGAACTCTTTGGCTTATTATCATTATTAAGCTATGTATCATGTTTTTAGTCTTTAAACTTTGGTTAATGCCCAATTACTTGAACTCCCACTACGACAGTGCCGAGGAGAAAAGTAATCATGTTTTTGAAGAATTAACAACAAAACCTTAATATTATGCTTCTTGATCTGACAACAACCACTCTGGTGGAGTGGTCACGATGGCAATTTGCCATGACAGCAATCTACCATTACATGTTTGTACCCCTGACCTTGGGATTGGCCCTGATGCTCGCCATCATGGAAACCATGTGGGTAAAAACGGGTGATCAAAGTTGGCTGAATGCCACTAAATTCTGGATGAAACTGTTCGGTATTAACTTTGCCATCGGCGTGGCTACCGGGTTAATTCTGGAATTCCAGTTCGGAACAAACTGGTCAAACTACTCTTGGTTCGTGGGAGATATTTTCGGCGCCCCGCTGGCCATTGAAGGAATTATAGCATTCTTCTTAGAATCCACCTTCGTGGCTGTCATGTTTTTTGGCTGGAATAAAGTAAGCAAACGTTTCCATCTGGTTTCAACCTGGATGGTATTTGTCGGGGCAAACATTTCTGCACTATGGATTCTGGTTGCCAATGCTTGGATGCAGAATCCCGTCGGTATGGAATTCAACCCGCTGACGGCCAGAAATGAAATGGATGATTTTTGGGCAATTCTCTTCTCTCCCACCGCAATCAGTAAATTTACCCACACGGTAACTTCGGCCTACACGCTCTCGGCCTGTTTCGTGGTAGGAGTGAGTTCATGGTTTATCCTGAAGAAAAGGAATCTTGAATTCGCTCGTAAGAGTATCATGCTTGCCTCCGTGTTCGGGTTAATCAGTATTCTGCTTACCATGTACACGGGAGACTCCAGCGCGCAGGATGTAACCAAGACACAACCCATGAAATTCGCCGCCATGGAGGGCCTGAACGAGGGTGGTAATGGGGTAGAATTCACCGTAATCGGTATTCCGACAAACGATCCGTCATTACCGACTCCCAAGATGAAAAAAATGGAATACGCGATCCATGTTCCTAAAATGCTTTCCTTCTTGGGGTATCATGATTTCAACGCCTATATTCCCGGTATTCAAAATATTTTAGATGGTTACACCTCACAAGAAGGTATCACCTATCCCTCTTTGGAACAACGTATGGCTAACGGCCGCACCGCCATCGATGCCTTGAAAACATATAAGCAAGCCGTCAAGGACGAAAACCATCCCCTTGCCGACAGCACGTTGCAAGTCTTTAAAGCCAACTATTCCGACTTCGGGTACGGCTACTTGTCATCCCCGTATGACGCCATACCTCACGTGCCGCTCGTATTCTTCAGTTTCCGAATCATGGTCGGTCTGGGTATGTTATTCACACTTCTATTCATTCTTTCCCTGTGGTATGCAAAGAAGAGAAAATTCGAGAAATTCAAACTCATTCCTTACTTGGCTCTTGTCTGCGTTCCCTTGGCTTACATCGCCTCCCAATGCGGTTGGATCGTGGCTGAAGTTGGTCGCCAACCTTGGGTCGTACAGGATCTGATGCCCACGAATGTCGCCGTTACCAAAATAGCGTCCGACTGGGTAATGACCACATTCTGGATGTTTGCCATACTTTTCACCGTCCTGCTAATTGCAGAACTGAAAATTATGTTCCACCAGATAAAAAAAGGACCGGAAAATCATTAAAATCTAAAATCATAAATCACAAATCGCAAATGAATATGGAATTTCTTCAACATTATTGGTGGATTTTAATATCATTACTTGGCGGATTGCTCGTATTCCTGTTGTTCGTACAAGGAGGACAAACACTATTATATACCATTGCCAAGACTGACGATGAACGCAATCTGTTGGTCAACAGTTTAGGACGTAAGTGGGAATTCACGTTCACAACATTAGTCGTGTTCGGGGGTGCATTTTTTGCCAGTTTCCCGCTATTCTATTCAACCAGTTTCGGGGGAGCTTACCTCGCTTGGATGGTTGTATTGTTCTGTTTCGTGATGCAGGCCGTTTCCTACGAGTATCGCCGGAAAGCCGGAAACCTGCTCGGGGAAAAAACATACAACATATTCCTGATCATTAACGGGGTCATCGGAACCATCTGTATCGGTGCCGTTGTCGGCTCTTTCTTCACGGGCAACCCGTTTAAACTAGGGGAAATGAATGATGTTACCTGGATGAGTCCCTGGAGAGGAATCGAGGTGTTGTTCAATGTCGCAAACCTCTGTCTGGGTCTAGCCATTTTCTTCTTGGCCCGTACATTAGCCTCTCTCTATTTTATGAATAACATCAAACACGACGTGATCTATAAGAGAAGTAAAAAACAAGTATTATACAACTCCATTCCGTTCGTGGTATTCCTACTCGCCTTCCTAGCCATCATATTATTAGGCAAAGGTTACGCAATCATGGAAGACAAGAGCATCCAGCTCGTCCCGTACAAATATTTCCACAACCTGCTGGAAATGCCTTTGAACACACTTATTCTACTGATCGGAGTTATCGGAGTTTTATTCGGAATCATCCAATCCATCCTGAAACCCCACTGGAGAAAAGGGATTTGGTTTTCCGGAATCGGAATCGTCTTGGCTGTAATCGCCTTGTTTATCGTGGCAGGATTCAATAACACGGCATTCTACCCGTCATACACGGATCTCAATTCGTCATTGACCATTTACAATGCCTCGTCCTCCCTCTACACGTTGAAAACCATGGCATACGTGTCACTGGCCTCACCGATCGTGCTGGCCTATATATTCTACGCTTGGCGGGCTCTCAACAAAAAACAGATTGATATACAAGACGTAAAAGACGACCACCACGCATATTAAGATAAAAACTAAAAAATAAAAGTTAAAAACTAAAAGATGAAAGCCGGGAAACATTTTCCACTTTTACCTTTTAGTTTTTAACTTTTATCTTTCTTCTTATATGTAAAAAAAGGGCTGGAAACAGCCCTTTTTTACATATAAGAAGAATTGTCCCAACAATGAGTACAAAGCTCCTCTTTCGGCAATCCAATTGCCTTCACAATATCTTCCAGACGTTGGAACTTTAATGAATCCAACTGTAAATGTTGAGCCATCACGTCCAGCATCTTCTTGTACTTCTCCGAATCAGGATCGGTATATGGTTTCAATATCTCTTCCGTCAAATCGGAGGTACCTTCCAAATCCCGGATCACCCGACGGGTAAACAAGTCAAAATTAGAACGGGAAGAGGAGAAATTCAAGAACGCACAAGGATAAACCAGAGGCGGACAAGCAATCCGCATATGCACCTCTTTTACCCCACATTCTTTCAATTTCACCACGTTATCCTTCAACTGGGTTCCCCGCACGATTGAATCATCCAGGAACAGAATCCGGGCATCCCGTGTAAATGCCTCGTTAGGCAACAATTTCATCTTGGCCACCAGATCCCGCATCGCCTGATTTTGCGGCATAAAACTACGGGGCCATGTCGGAGTGTACTTCACAAACGGACGCTTGTACGGCAAGCAACGGGCATTCGAGTAACCAATCGCATGGCCGACTCCCGAATCGGGTATTCCCGCCACGTAATCCACCTTCACGTCATCCCGTTCGGCAATAGCCGCTCCACAACGATAACGAGCATCTTCCACGTTAATCCCCTCGTAATATGAAGAAGGGTAACCGTAATATACCCACAAGAAAGAACAAATCTGTTTCTTGCATCCCGGAGTCGTCACTTGCGTGATCCCATCCCGGGTAATCTGCAAAGCCTCCCGCGGCTGAATATCCCGCACAATCGTGTATCCCAGATTCGTGAACGAAGAACTTTCGCTGGCCACTACATAACCATGCTCATTTTTTCCCAGAATAATCGGCGTACGACCATATTTATCCCGAGCCGCATAAATCCCCGTCTCCGTCAGGATCAAAAAGGAGCAAGACCCCTTGACCTTGTTATACACGTTCTCGATTCCCTCCTTAAACGTATTCCCGGCATTAATCAACATGGCCACCGCCTCTGTCGGGTTCACCGTCGAACTCGACAATTCGGCAAAATGCTTTCGTTCCTTCAGAAACTCATCTACAATCTCGTCCAAGTTAGCCAAACGTCCGACCACCACGACAGCGAACCGTCCTAAATGCGAGGTCACCGTGATGGGCTGGGATTCCATATCACTGATCACCCCGATTCCCAAGTTAGACCCGGCGAAACGATCCAGTTCCGGTTCAAACTTATTCCGAAAATAGGCACTCTCCAAGCTATGGATGGAGCGATTAAAATCCGCCCCGTTATAAAAAGCCAATCCCGCACGTTTCGTCCCCAGATGAGAATGGTAATCCGTGCCATAAAACACGTCAGCAACACAATCTTTACGAGATACACAGCCAAAAAATCCGCTCATACTTCAATATCTTTTTGTAATTATTTCTCTTCGATCTTCTCTTTCGCGGCCTGTAAAGCCAAATCGAATTTCGGATAAATATTCTCAACCCCGACAAGCTCACCGATTCCCCCCTTTAACAAATCCTTTTTCACCGGTTCACTCACCCCTGACAAAACGATATACGTACCCTCGTTCTTTAATTGAAGAATCGTCTCTTTTAGGTTCTTCAACCCGGTAGAATCCACGAAAGGCACATGACGCATACGAATAATCAAGACTTCGTAATTCACGCCCAAGTTACGAATTGTTTCACAATATGTCTTTGCCGACCCGAAGAAAAATGGCCCGCTAACCTCGTATATACCCAAACCTTTCGGCAGATTCTTGTAATTTTCAAGCACATCACTATCCATATTTGTGGCTCCGATAATCTCTTTCGGGGCGTTATCCGCCATACGTTTCATAAATAACAGGGCAGCCAACACAACCCCGATTTCAATCGCCACGGTCAGATCGACTAGCACGGTCAGGAAGAACGTCACCAGCAAAATCACCACATCGGACATCGATGCCCGCAGGATAGAACGGAATGACCGCCATTCACTCATGTTATAAGACACCACAATCAGGATTCCCGCCAGACATGACATCGGAATCAAGGACGCCCATTTCCCGAAGAACAACATGATCAGCAATAGCACCACGGCATGCGTGATACCGGCAATCGGAGTACGTCCCCCGTTCTTCACGTTGGTTGCCGTACGGGCAATGGCTCCCGTGGCAGGAATACCACCAAACAAAGGTGAGGCAATATTAGCAATCCCCTGGGCTATCAACTCTGTATTCGAACGATGATGCCCGCTGATCATACCATCGGCAACTACCGCCGACAGCAAGGACTCAATAGCTCCCAAAATGGCAATCGTCATAGCAGGCTGCAAGTAATGAGACAACTGTCCCCACTCGATTGACGGGAACACCGGGGTCAAATTACATTTAATCTCCCCGAACTCGGAACCGATCGTCGTCACCGCACCTTCCGGCAAAAGGAATACCACGATAGGCGTCACCACCAATATAGCCACGAACGAACCCGGCACCTTACTTGTAATCTTCGGCATATACACCGCAATCAACACGGTCACGATCGTGATTCCCACGGCATACCAGTTCACGGTATCTATTCCCCCGAAATAAGCACCCCATTTACCAATAAAACTCCCCGGCACGTCCGTCAGTGTCAGTCCCAGTGCATTCGATATTTGCGTGGAGAAAATCGTCAAGGCGATACCGGAAGTAAAACCGACAATCAACGGGTGAGGAATAAACTTCAGTAACGTCCCCAACCGCAGCATACCGAACCCGATCATGATCACCCCGGCAAATATCGTTGAAATAATCATCCCGTCCAGACCATAATCATTTACAATCCCGTAGACAATAACGATAAAAGCTCCCGTGGGGCCACCGATCTGTACCCGGCTACCACCAAAGAATGAAATGAGAAATCCGGCCACGATAGCCGTTATAATTCCCTTTTCAGGAGAAACACCCGAGGCCACGGCAAAAGCGATTGCCAACGGTAAGGCCACGATACCTACCACGATTCCGGCAAGAATATCTTTCGATAAATTCTTCTTTACCGAACCGTCTTTAATTAATCCGAATAATTTCGGACTAAACACCTTTTCCATACTATTATACCCTTAATTTTAAAACGCACAAAGGTATATATTAATTTCAAATTCAAGGCTCCGAAATTAATAGAAATTAATAATCCCGCCATTCACAAGATTATTTCCTGTAAATCACGAAATTATCTCCATGTCAAATATGAAATACCTGGCTAAAGAAATGTTTCAATTCCCCTTTGGACACAGCCCCGCATCCCACTTGCGGCTGGCCTTCCACCGGAACAAACATCAAGGTCGGGATGCTCCGCACGTTGAAGGCCTTTACCAACTCCTTCTCCATATCGCTATCCACCTTGTAAATATCAACTTTCCCCTCGTACTCCCGCTGCAACTCTTCCAGGATCGGGGCTATGGTCTTACATGGGACACACCAGTTCGTGTAGAAATCTATCACAACCGGACGCTCCCCCTCAAATCTGTACATCCTCTCATTCTGATAGTCAAACACTTTCCGCTTAAAACTATCCTTTGTCAAATGCTCGATCATAGTCATATTGTTACAAATTAATAAGTACATGAATCATACGCACTATTCCCACAACAAGTTACAAGTTCTTTCCCAACCCTGTTCCCCAATTGCATTCTTTATCGTATCTTTGGAAAATCATTATAAAACACGATAACACATGAAAATTCTTGGAAATATCATCTGGGTCCTGTTCGGCGGTTTCTTCATCGCACTAGAATACTTTGTATCCAGTATCGGCTTGTTTATCACGATCATCGGAATACCTTTCGGAATACAAACCCTAAAACTCGGAGTGCTGGCCCTCTGGCCTTTCGGCAGCCAAGTGGTAGACATCCCGCAAAGTAGCGGTTGTCTTTCCTTCCTCATGAATGTCATCTGGTTCTTCATAGGGGGAGTATGGATATTCCTGTCCCATCTCCTTTTCGGGGTAATCTTCTGCATCACCATCATCGGTATCCCCTTCGGTATGCAACATTTCAAACTAGCCCGCTTAGCCATCACCCCCTTCGGTCACGACGTTCTATAAAAAAGCGGGCCCCATCCCTAAGGCCCGCTCGTCTGATAAAAAGCTCTAAACAATTGTCCAAAGCCAAACTAAAAATTCAGTGATCTTATTAATTTTAAATTTTAGATTGTAAATTTTAAATTCCAGTTACTTCAATCCCTCCCTCAATCTAAAATCATCAAATCTAAAATTCCTAAATTCCCTTCAACGCCTTCAGCGTTTTCTCGGTTTCTGCATTTGAAGGACGAGTCATGTTCGCATTCACCACCTTACCCTCTTTGTCCAAAAGAATAAAACGAGGAATATACTTCACCCCGAAAGCATCCATGAATGCCCGGTCTCCGCCATTATGCAACTGAACTCCTTCTAATCCTTTCTCTTTCACCATTTTCTCCCATGCAGCTTTATCCTTGTCGCAAGAGATACTCACGAACACGATCTTCTTACCGTGCATTTTCTTCTCCAACTCCTTCAAATGAGGAAGTTCACCCGTGCAAGGTCCGCACCACGTAGCCCATATATCAATGTAAACATACTTACCCTTCAAATCACTCAAGGAAACTTCCTTACCGTTAATATCCAAATACTTAAACGTAGGAGCTTGATCTCCTTCTTTTAACTCTTTTTTCTCTTGTGCATTCACCGTAACAAATGACAACAAGATCAACATACAGGATAAATAATGCTTTAATCTCATAGCTTTTCTTTGTTTATTTTTTTATTGTAACACAAAGCTAAGGATTAAAACTCAGACCTATATCACGTAAAAAAGGTTTTAAGATAGATTTAATACAACCCCCTATTTTTTATCCACGATCACCCGGAAGTTATCGTCCAGACGCAGGACTCCGCTAAACGTACTACCGTCCTCATTTTTAAAGCCATTCAGCGATCCGGTTTTACCTTTCAACACCAAAGCCTCGACTTGCTTCTGTGTTAATTTTTTCCCAAAAAATTCCATAGGAATAATAAAGTCGCACGATTTCCTATACAGGCTACACCCCCAGGCCGCCCGTCCCTTGATAATCTCGCCGTTTCCGCATTTCGGACATTTCAACACGACGGGGTCCGCGGGAGCTTTTTCCTTTTTCGGGGCTTTCTCTTTCGTGGCCGTTTCTTTTTTCGCCTCTTCTGCCACCTCCACGGTGATCGCTTTCCGGGGCGAACACTTCACCACGTGTACCAGTTCGTTCACCATCACCTTCAACTCCTCCATAAAATCCGACACGTTATAAGTCCCCTCCTCGATCATCCGCAATTTCTTCTCCCATTGCCCGGTCAACTCGGCCGACTTCAACAGGTCATTCTGAATCGTATCAATCAGTTCAACACCCGTGGCTGTTGCCACCAACCGCTTTTTATCCTTCCGAATATACCCTCTTTTCAATAACGTCTCGATAATCCCCGCCCGGGTAGACGGACGTCCGATCCCATTCTCCTTCATCAGATCCCTGAGTTCCTCGTCTTCCACCTGTTTTCCGGCAGTCTCCATCGCCCGCAACAAATCCGCCTCCGTGTAATACTTCGGTGGCTGCGTTTCCTTCTCCTGCAATTCGGGTGTGTGCGGTCCCTTCTCCCCGACTTCATACACGGGCAACACGTTCTCATCACTCTGTTTGTTCGATGCCGCGGGAAATACTACCCGCCAAGCCGGGTCAATAATCTGTTTTCCGGTCGCCTTGAACTCGTTCACCCCGACCTGTGCCATAACCGTCGTGTTCGCGATCTCGCAATCCGGATAGAACACCGCGATAAACCGTCGGGTCACCAAATCATACACCCGCTTTTCATCCGGGGTCATATCATAGCTGAAAACTCCTGTCGGGATAATAGCATGGTGATCCGTGATTTTTTTGTCGTTGAACACCTTCGGAGACTTGCGTATTTTACTCCCGTTAATAATCGGGTCGATCAACGTGACGTATGGTTTCAGCCCCTTCAAAATCCCGGGGACTTTGGGATATATATCATTCGGTAAGAAATTCGTATCTACACGGGGATAAGTCGTCAACTTCTTCTCGTACAGCGACTGGATGATTTTCAAAGTCGTGTCCGCCGAGAAAGCAAACTTCCGGTTACACTCCACCTGCAACAACGTCAGGTCGAACAGTTTCGGCGGGTGTTCCATGGCCTTTTTACGCTCCACGCTCTTGATTTCCAACTCCAAAGGTAGAATCTCCTGCATGAATGCCTCTGCCTCCTCCTTTACCGTGAAACGTCCTTTCGTGTAAGAGAACCAACCTCCCCGGTAATCCGTCCGTACCTCCCAATAAGTTTCCGGTTTGAATTGCTCTATTGCTTTCTGCCGATCGACAATCAGAGCCAACGTCGGGGTCTGTACCCGCCCGATCGACAACACGTTCTTCCCGTTCCCGTAGCGCAACGTGTAAGCTCTCGTGGCATTCATCCCCAACAGCCAGTCCCCGATCGCCCGGGCTGACCCGGCAGCGTATAGCGTGTCAAAATCCTTCGACGACATCAACTTGGCAAACCCGTCCCGGATCGCCTCTTCCGTCAACGAAGAAATCCATAACCGCATCACCGGAGCCTTGCACTTTGCCTTCGTAAGCACCCAGCGCTGGATCAACTCCCCTTCCTGCCCCGCATCACCGCAATTAATCACCATCTCCGCCCGGTTGAACAACTCTTCTATAATGGCAAACTGCCGTTTGATCCCCTCATCATCAATCAACTTGATCCGGAACGAGGACGGAATCATCGGCAACATACTTAAATTCCACTGCCTCCACTTTTCCGTGTACTCGTGCGGTTCCTGTAACGAACAAAGATGCCCGAATGTCCACGTCACACAATAGTCATTCCCCTCGAAATAACCATTCCGACGTACTTTGGCTCCCAGAACCTCTGCTATCTCCTTCGCCACACTCGGCTTTTCCGCTATACAAACACGCATCGATTAATTTTAGATTTAAAAATTCTGAGATTTAATGATTTCCGATTAAGTGATTATTAATCACCGAATCATTGAATCGACAATCACATCATCCATTTGTTTTCAATCACTTAAAAGCTCAACTGAATCCTCCCCTGTATCATGCTAAACGTCTGTTTCCCGTCTATCGGTGCATGTTTATCCAAGCTCACCAAGCTATAACTCATTTTCGCTGCCACATACTTGTTGAAATAATAGATACCCCCGATCGAGAAATCATTCTGTTTCCCTCCCATAATTCCGGCATCCTTATCGTTCATGTTGGTGATATTATAGCGACACAGGATTTCTAAGCTCTTCGCCCCCGGAGCCGTGGCCATACCACTCGTTTTATTATAACCATAACGACCATTCAGTAAGGCATACCCCACTTGTGCATACCAACCGTCTCCGGTATAGTTCTCGACCGACGCTTTACGATTCACGTGAGCCATCAGGTATTCACTTTGGAAATACCACCTGTCAAGCACCATCACCACCTCGGCCCCGAACTTCCATTCATTAATTGCCTCGGTCACCTCTGCCTTCAAAAACTTCTCGGAAATCAAATTCGAGGGAGCCCCGGCCGAATAAGTCAATGTGTTCTCTTCTGCCTCTCCCTGCACGCCAAACCGAGAAGAAACTCCGACATGAATCACGTTTTTCTCCTTTGAATAAGGACGGAACAACACTCTCCCCGAAAACGCATACCCCTCATCCCCTTTCTCCGTGTTGTCAATATCTTTATCGCTGAACACACCTCCCGACACGTTCAACACGTCGCAATTATACGTGTAACTGATTCCCAGCCGTCGGCGATCCCCGAAAGCAATCCCGCTCACGGCTGCCCCGTTAAACTTCATATCCGACGTCCCGATCCGGTACTCCAAACTGAACGGTTCGAAATAATGTCCCACCCGGAACAAATTCTTCCCGTCATTATATTCGATATAAATATCTTTCATCGACACCTTACTCTTGGCAAACCCCATCTCGATCTTCCCGGTCCACCTTTCCAAGAAACGAATCACCGTCCCCATACGGACATCATATACCTCAACCGCATTTCCCAAGGACGTTTTATCACTAAAAAACACCCCTCCGTCAAATAACGCCCGACCAATCAAACGAGCCTCGAAATCTCCCTTCTCCGACTTCAACGTCAACTGCGCCGAAGCACTCATTCCACAAATCAATAGCATCAAAATCAATAGCGTATGCCTCATCATCAATAGTTTAAGGATTAATTTAATTGTATAGAATTAGAATACCCTGCAAAAATACAAAAAAATCAACAATTCACTATCTTCATTTTTTAGCCTCACGCAGTTTCTGAACATCCTGCTCCAGCTCTTTGATACTCTCCAAATGCTCCAACTGCTTTTGTGCCACCTTGTATTTATCATATTCGTCAGCAACTTTTTGCATCGCGAGTTTATGAGAAATCGACCCGGCATGTTCCAATATATTTTTATCATTCATGGTCAGCACCTGTTTTAACTTTTCAATCCAGTCCCGCATATACATCACTTTGTGTTGCATGGCCTGCGTCTCGGCGTATGCAAGGAATTGCTCCACGATTAATTTTAATAACCCGATTTCTTCTTCCGTCAAATAGTTTTTGCCAATTTCCACATCTGTTTTACTAACCTTGTTCGGCAAGGAGGTTGACGTCAACCCCATTTGCGGTAAAGACGCATTTGCCCGGTAGTAAACGAGTTCCGCCGCAGTCTTCCCGCTAACTGCCCAAAGAAGTTTATTTTGTACCTCCTTGTAAAAGGCAAGGGTCATTTCATCTGACGGGTCATAATCGACACTCGTGGCATAAATATCTTTAATCTGTTGATAAAATAAACGTTCCGATAAACGGATCTCTCGAATCCGATCCAGTAATTCCCGGAAATAATTCATGGACGACCCACTCTTGAAGCGCTCATCGTTTAAAGCAAACCCCTTAATGATATAATCCCGTAAACGCTGTGTTGCCCAAATACGAAACTGCGTACCTTGTAAAGACTTCACCCTGTAACCGACCGAAATGATAACATCCAGATTGTAATAATTGACCTCATGGCTCTGCGTTTTATCTTCAATCGCACCATGCTGAGTGGTTGTTCGGAATTTCCGAATAACCATATTTTCATTCGATACCATACACGAACTTAGAATCCTGTCTCAATATAAATAATTTAGATTTTAATTGTTTTTCTTAAAAATTATTACAATCTTTGAATGACTTTAAGAAGTGAACCATAAGGAAGGTGATTAATTAGAAACAAATTTATGGGAACATCACATTTTTCAAAAATAGCTACATCATATGTGATGTTTATTTTCAATCTCGTAACAATTGATTGTCGAAGTCCCCCTTTTCAAAATAAACGATAAAAAATAATGGTATAATTCTCTTCATTTGAATGACGAAGATATTGTAAACTAAATATATCCTAGGATGGTATAAAATTATTGTATACTTTACCTCAATTATGCCAAGGAATAAAACAAAAAACGTCCTAATACAAAATCTCATCAAATAATTTATTTGGATTGTAGATTATTTGGATTTAAATAATAATATGTATGAAAAAGGAATTGTTTATTATAATCCTTGGTGTATTTACACTTGTAGGATTTTATTCATGTAGTAATGATTCAATTACTAATGATTTACTAGAAAACAACTTGATAAATGAAAATAATGTTAAGTTGTCACGTGCAGCCGGTCAATTTCCAACTCTTTCTGATATTCAAAACAATGGAACAGTCCGCAATGCAATGTCAGCTCTTTGGACTAAAACTAAAAATGCCGCAAATTCAAGAGGTAGACAAGAGTTTGGTTTTTATATTTACTATAATAAAAATTCAGGGCTATATTCCATCGGAACGACTATTTCGGGCCCCTTTGTTAGTGGATGTGTCGGAACTCAAGGGAGCATCGTTCCAGGTCGAGCAGCCGATAATCTCACCGTGTGTGCATTTTTCCATACGCATACACCACTAACTTATTGTGGTAGTAGTAGTACCCGAATTGTGGGCCCATCTACCGCAGATCGTTCATGGGCATCAAGTAATAATTTACCTTGCTTGCTGTATGATTATTCTTCAAGCATTAAAGGTGGACACAATATCAATGCATCTGCCAAAGTGTACACATTCGGCCCCAATAGAAGACCAAATTAAAATTTTAATAAAAATACATTACAATGAGAAAAATACAATTATATTCAATAGTTACTGTTTTAAGCTTATTATTTAGTTTAAATATATTGGCACAAAACGTAAAATTGGATACTTTATCTAAAACCGCAAGAGAAAAGTATCTAGTTAATTTAGCTATCGAGGTAACAAAAACTCATGGATCAGGGTACTATAGACCTAATTCTAAAGCCATTATCTCAGAAGTAAAAAAATACACTACTGATGACACTAGGGTTGAAATAAGTAAAAATATTGGACGAGAATATTATGAGGTTTATTTTCCTTGTGATTTTACTAAAGAAAGGCTTGAATGGAATTTTACCTCAAAGGTGTGTATATGGAAAGACAATGGACAACCTTTTGAGGTCTTTTTTGGTAATGGGATGGGAGTTAATTTTTTCTTTAAATCTTACAAAAAAGCAACGAGATCAAATAAGGTAGAGCAAATACCTTATCAGCAAGCGAATGAAGTTATCAATATTTTTGACACAACAAAAATAGAGGATGAATTCAAATAAGTAGAAAAAAATAAAAATATAAAAGAGGCTGTCCCGTGAAGTTCAGCCTCATATTTTCATTCAATTCGCCTTCTTCAAAAATATTTTTAATATGTTCGCTAATAGTAGATTTAGCCTTTCCAAACAGAGACCCGATCTGCATCTGTGTCAGTCAAACTGTTTCTTCCGAGAATAACACGTCGACTTTTATCGAGCCATCCTGTGACTGGTATATAATAATTTCATTCTTTGGTTCCATAAGCACTTTATCATGGTTCTAAGCCCTTTTAAAAGTTTCATGCCAACGGCACGAACTTGATACTTCATGTAAAGATATTGATTATTCCTAAAAGCCACACGATCATCGACAAAATAATCTCTTTTCAATGATCTTGTCAACTATTTCCACCCCCATTCCATCAAAAGCCCTTGCGTGGCTGCATCCGAGTAAAAGAGAGAGAATGCCAGCGGGTTATGCTCGTACAACATCTGAAGTTCACGTTTCTCGATATACGGCAACCGATCCATATACTCCTTGTCTATATGTTCCCTGATAAATTGTTCCCGGTACAACTGGTAGTCCGAAGAAGAAGTATCTCCCTTGCTTCTGGCATCCTTATACCTTTCCAGATAAAAAGGTTTCGCATCCCACAAGTCCAATATATTAACTTTCTTCCCTTTAACCACCAACTCCGGATGCCCCGTGTGGAGCTTACATTTCCTTGTCAGGACATCGGCAGGAGTATCACAGACATAATCATACCAAGGAGCAAACCAACTACTGGAAACCGAGAGTTTGCATTCAACCACAATCGGAACATCAAAAGGAGTTTCAATCTCGATCTTACCGGAACCGAGATGTTCTGCTAACGTGTAAGAATCAGCATCAGTTTTATCCGTCCGGTACAAAGTAAACTCCCCGGACATTTTATCAATCGTTCCCCGCAATGGCACCACCTTTAGCTGGGCCGTAGCATCCAACTTTCTTATATTCCACTCCGGATCATCCCAAACCGTCTTTTTTATCTCCAACAACTCGACAGACACGTAGGTTGAAGGAGCGTTTTCCGCTATGTAATTATCCCAATATATAATAAGGGAATCAACCATCCCGTCAAGTTGGCGAGTAAGCTTATCCGGATCAAATCTCTCTTCCCATTCACGACTTAATTGCTCCTTCCAATCATGGTGATACACCAAATCATAAAACTCCATGAAATCCCCGTAAGTAAGCTTTTTCAACTTTTGTTTGTAAAGCGAATGATCATCCCATTTACGAACTTCGGGAAAAATAAATCGCTCGTAAACCCCAACAAAATCGGGGAACTTTTGTCCAACTTCTTCCGATTCTTCCGGAGTCAACGGCTCCGTCACCGATTTATCCAACGGCCCTCCACATGCCGATAAAACAAACGTCAAGATAAAACCATAAATAGTGTATCGTAATCTATTCCTCATAATATATCGTTTTAGAATTGTACACACACGGATGGTAAATCTCGGACAGCTGTATCCCCAGACAATCATCCCGCCCACACACAAAATTAATCTAAAACATCGAACAATAGCTATATTTACAACAATTTATTTATACATCAACAGCCGCCATTTACTTGTAGCTTTCTGAACCACCCGACTCGTTCTCTCATTTTTTATCTGTATCTTTGCCCCTCGAACAGAAACTATGGAATATGGAACAAGCAATTATCGATCAAACCATAAAAGCCTTGGAAAGAAACCATTTCGAAGTTTACTTCGCCAACAACCGGCAAGAGGCTAGAGACATTTTCTTTCAAGAAATTTTTGACAAGATAAAACCAACCACTATTTCATGGGGAGACTCCGAAACGATGAAAGCCACGGGAATCCTTTCCGAGATCGAGCAACGACCGGAATGTATTCTCATCCGGACTTTCCAAGACGGTTACAGCCGGGCTCAGAAAACATACTGGCGCCGCCAAGCCCTCCTCGCCGATTTATTCGTCACGGGTACTAATGCCCTCACCCGCCAAGGGCAACTTGTCAACGTGGACATGGTTGGCAACCGAGTTGCGGGCATCACCTTCGGGCCGGAACACGTCGTCCTGTTCATCGGCACCAACAAGATCACGGACAACATCGAGCAAGCCATGGAGCGTATTCGCACGACAGCCGCCCCACTCAACGCCATCCGTCACCCTCATTTGCATACCCCTTGCCAAACGACAAGGACCTGCATGAATTGTCAAAGTTCCGACCGCTTGTGCAACACGTGGACCATCACGGAAAAATCACTCCCCCAAAAACGGATCAAAATTATTCTTATCAACGAATCATTAGGCTTATAAATGCTGAAAAAAACAAATTCCCAAATCACGAATCATAATTAGTAAAGAACAATAAAATCACGAATCATAATTCGACTAAATCTCGTTTTTACCTAATTATATTTCGTAAAATCAAAAAAACATCTTACCTTTACGCATAGAAATTTGACCCAACGCCAAGGAGTATGGAAAAAACATTAATGCAACAAAATCCGCAATGGACAGGAAAATCCTTTAAAGAACTTGCGGATAGAACAATGATGAAAAATTTGCTCGACAAACAAACATTACCGCACATTCAGATACTTACCGGTGTGCGCAGATGTGGCAAATCCAGCCTCTTCAAACTACTGATGAATGACCTACTCGCCTCTGGCGTTAACGCCAAATCAATTTTGAATATCAACTTAGATGCCCCAGTCTTCATTCCTCTTTGGGATGATGTACAGCGACTACGCCGAGTAATAGAAACCGCAGAACAATTAACGGGAACCAAAGTTCAATACCTCTTTTTGGATGAAATCCAGCAAGTAAAAAACTGGGAAGTATTTGTAAAGACAATTTATGACACCCAGACATTCAACAAAATTTACATCACGGGATCGAACTCGAACCTTTTACAAAATCGTTTTTCTTCCATGCTATCGGGAAGATATTTCGCAAATGAGATCCGTCCATTTAGCGTTACCGAATGCCTCGCAACAATTGGGGTAAACTCGTCTTTCGATGGCTATCAAGCAATTCCTCAAGTTTTACGCCTTACCAGTGCCATGATAAAAAACGGTACATTTCCTGAAATCATTTTACGTAAGATGGAAGATCATACAAAAGCAGAATTGTTACGTAGCTATTTCGAATCTATCGTGCAGAAAGACTGTATCATTTATAATTCTATACGTGAACCCTATCTGTTTTACAAAAGTGTAAATTATCTTTTGCAAAACGTTGGTAATCGGTTTTCTCTCCAGCAACTAGGCAAATCGCTTGGTAGCAACGAAAATACAATGGGCAGCTATATTAATTATTTATGTAACAGTTATATATGTTCTGACATAAGAAATTTCTCGTTTTCGTTAAAAGAAACAAAACGTTCTGACCACAAGTGTTATTGTATCGACAATGGACTGATGCAAGCCAACACGTCCCGTTTTTCTCCGGATAGTGGTAAATTCTTCGAGAATCTCGTTTATAATGAATTGGTAAATAAAGGGTATCAAAATATTTCATTTGACAACGGAAAAGGAGAATGTGATTTCTTGGCACAAAAGGATGGGGATATCCATGCTTTCCAAGTCTGCTATGAATTAACCGACAATAATAAGACACGTGAATTTAGGGGATTTTCCGTGCCACAAATACCAGTAAGAACAAAGACTCTCATCACTTATAATCAGAAAGAACAAGTAGATGATATTCGTGTCATGCCACTCTGGGAATGGGCGCTAGAAAAATAACCTGAAAAACGTATAAATCTATTACCATGAAAGATTACGCATTTGAAATAGAGATGAAAGTACGGGACTACGAATGTGACCTGCAAGGTGTGGTCAATAATTCCAACTATCAACACTACATGGAACACGCCCGTCACGAATTCCTGGAAACCACCGGAACCAGCTTTTCCGCCCTGCACGACCAAGGCATCGACGTGATGGTCTCCCGCATCGACATTTCCTACAAACACTCCCTTCGCGGCAGCGACCGCTTTGTCGTCCAAGTCGCTTACCAGAGAGAAGGCATCAAGCTAGTGTTCTTCGAGGACATCTACAAGCTCCCCGAAAACATTCTATGCGCCAAAGGAAGAATCGAGGCCATTTGCCTGCAAAACGGTAAACTTACCCGTGGAGAACTATTCGAAACCATCTTCATCAACAAAGTTGAAAAGAAATAAAAATAAGAACACGAATTCCCCTCTCCGTCCAGCAAAAACAATGTAGGAATACCGTTAACATCGTACGCCTTACACACGGGAGATTTGAACCCCAGCAAATCACTCGCCCGCACCCATTTATACCCTTCCTCTTGAATACCTTTCAACCACACCTCTTTTTCTGCGCTTTTGCAGATGGTCAAAAGGCATTTAATTACCGCTTGAACAGTAATTAAATGCCTTTGCTTTGATGGGGTGAAAAAACAGTGAAAATTGTACGTTTCGTTTTAGAAAGTTGTACGTTTCGCTTTCACTATTATATACAAAAGGACTTTTTATTCAAACAATTGGTTTACCTGGCTTTGCAATTCCTCCGGCGAGAAGTCGCGGGCGATGATGGTCCCTTGCCGATCAATCAGGAAATGCTGGCAGATGTGGTCGATGGCCCAATCGCGGACGATGGGGCTGCTCCAATATTTGTAGTCGGAAATCAGGTTCCATTCGATGCCGTTGTTGGCGATGGTTTTCAGCATGTAGTCCTTGTTTTTTTCGAGCAGGATGTCTACGATTTCCAAGCCTTTCTCACGATACTTCCCGTACAATTCCTTCTTTGTGGGAAGGTAGCTCCTGTAGTCTGCCAGTCCGCAACTGCCGATGGTCAGGATCAGGTATTTTCCTTTATAGTCATCAAGTGATACAGGGGTGTCGAATATGTCCGGGAAGGAGAACGACGGGAACGGCTGGTCCGGCTGCATGCGTTGGTCTTTGGCATATACTTCCTTGAAGTTTTTCCAGTATGAGCCCCGGAAAGCGGTGGTGTCCAGGCATGCCAGCAAACCGTTGAGACGGTCGAAGCGGTATTTGTCCATGATTCGTTTGTTATACACGTGGTTGAAACTCACGTGGCTCCGGGGGTATTTCCGAGCAAATGCCATGAACACGGTATCAGCCTTCCACTTCAATTGTTCGAGTTCTTGCTCCAGTCGTTCGGCTTCTTCTGTTTTGCCATTTATATCTGCTTCCGTGGATTTTTTCAACACGGCTTGCTGTTCCATCCACACCGAAGCCATGTGTGCCCGGTAGGTCTGGTATTCATCTTCGGTCTGGGAGCCGGTAACTTCTCCTTTCCCGTTTTGATCGCAGGAGATGCGGATGGGGGAGTTTTCCGCCCAGAACATGCAACCCCATTGATTGTCGGCACTCCTGACCTTGATGTAATTCGGCTCGTCAAGAGTACCGCCCCAGTATTCGAAATGCCCGTTGATGGTTTCTACGCTGTCTGCCGTCCTGCCGTGCTCGATGTAGATGCGGGTATTGCCCAGACCTTCCACGTCGCCGGTGAGGGTAAATTGTTTTTCGGGTGTCGTTGCGCAGGAGGTGAGCAGACAGGCCGCCCCGCAGGCAATAAGTAATTTTTTCTTCATATCTGAATGCCTTTGTTATTTGTTGAGGAATTTCTTCACGTTCTCTTCGATGGCAGCGCCACGCATACCTTTTGCGATGATACGCCCTTGTGCGTCAATGAGGAAGATGGCGGGGATGCCTTGCAGGCCGTACCATTTATACAGGTACCCTTCGTCGGTGCTTTTCAAATCGGACACCTGCGTCCAGGGAGTATCATCCTCGGCGATGGCTTTCACCCATTGGTCACGGTTGGTGTCGAACGATACGCTGATGACGTCCACGCCTTTCGCCTTGTAGGTATCGAACACTTTCCGGACGTTGGGGCTTTCCTTACGGCACCAGACGCACCACGATGCCCAAAAGTCGAGGATGACGCATTTTTTGCCTTTCAGGAAACTATAGAAGTTCACCTCCTTGCCGTTAGGCGTGGGGAGAGTAAAATCGGGTACCCGGTCGCCGACGTTCATTTCGCGTATGCTATAACAGAAACTTTGCACCCGAAGACCTTCCTCCGTTTTTTTCAAGGCAGCGGACATGGCTGCCAACGCCTTTTCGATGCAGTCTTTCAATCCCACCACGTAAGCGAACGTGGCGTATTTGTCCACCACGTAGAGTGCACTAGCGTCTGCCCGGGCGATGACCGCCCGCATATCGGCCACGAATGTCTTGTCATTGCGCAAGGCACTCGGAGTGCTTGCGGCATAACGGGCTTCAAGTGACTGTACCGCTTTATCCTGCCGTGCTTTGTCCGCCACGTTCTGCGCAGAGAGGCCCACGGAACAGCCCAATAGTATCATGAATATCAATTTTTTCATATCCGTTTTTATTGTAAATTTGCCTTTGCTTTTTTCCAAAATTCCACTTTATCCTCCTCTTTCCCGTTCATTTCATGGATGCGAATATTTTGGTCGCACGTGCGAAGGACTTCCTCCTGCATCTGTTTGCCGTAACGATACTTCAATTTGCAACCGAGCAGGAGTGTTTCGTCGTTTCCTTTCCGGCTGTAATTGTTATAGACGGTTGCGGCATCCAGGCCGATTTTGCAGTAGGCGGAATAAAGCTCTTCATTGCGTTCCACGATTTCGGCGATCTCCAGCAAGGTGTCATAATCTTTCGATTCTTTGGCTTCCTCCACCATTTGGGCGAGTAAAGTTCCGCCTTGATAGGAAGAGATATGCAGCAGCGCCTCCAGTTTCATCAGGCGGATTTCCGCCGTTTCGTCCAACCCGCAGAGCACGTAGAGGGCCCGCAGGTATTGCTTTTCCTCCATACAGCGACGTGCCATGCCGAAGTCGAGGGTCAACCCCTGTTCCGGTACGATTTTCAACACCCACACCGCCAACGCGGCATTGTCTGCCGTGCCGGGCGACCAAGCATCCCAGCGTCCACGGATGATGCCTTTATCGTCGATAAGCATCATCGTGGGGTGACCGGCCTGCACGGTGGTGCTGAATTCGTCCACGCCTTTGTTGTCATCGGTGGTGGGGTAGCCGAAGGCTTTCTGTTTCCACCATTCCTTAGCTTTATAGCCTTTGTCCACCATGTTTTCTTTGTAGTTCACGCCGATGATTTGCACGTCCCGATAGTCGTTGCTGTGCTTCACCATCAGCGAATCCAGGTCCACACACAAGGCCCGGCAACCGCCGCACCAAGTGGACCAGAAATTCATGACGACAAATTTACCTTTCATCATCTTGCTGTTCAGCTCTTTGCTGAAGGTATAGCGGGGAGCGGGCGTACCCAGTTGGTTCACCACTTCCGGTCGGCCGTCGGCTGCTTCTTTACGGTAGCCATGGTTCCAGTTGGAGCCGTATTGATCAAGAAACTTATAGAGGCGTTCGTAGTCCTGGGCATACAATTCGGTTCCTCCGACCCATCCGATGAGGACAAGTAATAATAATCTTTTCATCTGTCGATCGTTTTATTTGCAATATTCCGCCACTTTTTTCCGCATATCATCGCCCCGCAAACCGGTGGCGATGATTTTGCCATTGCCGTCCAGCAAGAAGAGAGCGGGAATGCCGTTAATGTCATACTGTTTGCATATCGGCGATTTGAAGCCCAGCAGATCACTGACCTGCGCCCACTCGTAGCCTTCCTCCTCGATGGCTTTCTGCCACTTGGCCTTGTCAGTGTCGAGGGAGATACCCAATACATCGAATCCTTTGTCTTTGAAATCGGCGTAGATGGCTTTCACGTTCTCGCCTTCCTTCCGGCAGGGGGCGCACCACGATGCCCAGAAGTCAAGAAGTACGATTTTTTTGCCTTTGACGTATTCTTTCAGGCTGACCACCTTACCTTCTGGCATACTGAGGGTGAAGTCCTTCGCCTCGTAGCCCACGGAAACGTTCAGGTATTTCTGTATCTGTTCACCCAGGTCTTTGCCGGGGATGGAAGCTTTCACCGCTTCGGGCATACGATCGTAGCAGGCTTTCACCTCGGAAATGATACCGGCATGGGAAGCGACGGAGACATATTTGGAGAGCACGTATGCCGCCGCCATATCCGCACGCCCGCAGGCCTCTTTCAGCTTGGCAATAAATTCGGGCGAATCCATGGGATTTTTGCTATTGTCGGTGTTTTTGAAAATCATGTCGTTCACCTCCTGAACCTCGAGGTGAGTGGGGTTGCCCGCCACTTCAGCTTCCATAAAGGTGTTATTGAAACTTTTATAAGTGCCTGCACCGATTTTCACGTAGGAGGGGCAATTGTCCAGGTAGAGCAGCATATTGGCATATTGTGGATCATCCGCCCGCATAAGGCTGCATTCGCGGGGTTTTATGCCTTTCAGGGCAAAGCGGAATTTGCCGCCTTTCACGAAAGCCGAATCGCTCGGCGTGCGTTCGCCGGCATAGAGGTAGAGTTTTTCGCCTTCTTTCAGTGTGACGCCTTCGCCGCTCAGCGACATGTTTGTTTGTGCCCTCAGGTTCATGGCCGTCAGGGCAAGGAATAGGATGAATATTGTTCTTTTCATATTGGTTTTATGGTGTTATAAAGATGATTATCGTTTTTTGAAAGTAACGGGGATATTGACCTTGATGACGTGCTCCTCGGGAGGCAGGCACATCTGGTCGTCGCACACCTGATAGCTGATGACGATCTCTACCGGAATTTCCGTCCGCCCGGGTTCAAAAAACATGAAACTTCGGCTGAACTTGTTTTCGCCCGTATAGAGCGTCGTGGAAAATATAAAGTCACTTGACCCACTATTATACTCTAAATTGACCCATCAAAAAAATATTAGAATTAAGTAGAGA